>NZ_QTZO01000023.1 GCF_004025585.1 Pseudodesulfovibrio sp. S3 | reverse complement strand
CCACCCCGAATCGATCAGCTTCTCGCCGCCGATCACCGGGCGGCCAAAATCCAAAGCCGCATTTTTTTGGTTCTTTTTTGGGGCGGCTCAGCCAAAAAAGAACCCCGCCGGGAGGGCAGAAAAAAAAACATGGAGGAGCGATGAGCGACGGCTCTTCTTCAGACTTGCTGCAAGGGGAACACGCACACATCCGCGAAGAAGGACATGGAATGCCTTTAGGGCGGCAAGCCCCAAACAATGCCTCTCGCGCCAAAGGCGCGCATCCCAAACAAAAAGCCGCCCCTTGGGCGGCCTTCCCTATTCCTCAAGGCCCGCTGCCAAAAGCGAAAGCCAGTGCAACGTCACTCCAACAAGGCTCGGGCGCAACCAGAAAAATGTATCCCCCCTTCTCCAAGCCTCTTCCCACTTGACACCTCATCCACTCACGACTATGGTACCGGACTCCACAATGGGCCAGTAGCTCAGTTGGCAGAGCCACCGGCTCATAACCGGTCGGTCCCAGGTTCGAATCCTGGCTGGCCCACCAACGATCCCCTTACCGGGAGGACGTGATTGATCAAGATTGATACCGGACAACAGTTCAACGCATATATCCTGAAATTTCCCGCAAAGGCCGAAGGCCGGGTAATCGAAGAGGAAAAAGATGCTCCCGAGGGGGAAACCCTACGGGAGCATCCTCTTTATGGCAATCTGGCGTAACCATATGAAAATTAAAGATATTTTATCGATATTTCGCAAATGCGCCCCTGAGGACAACCAGAGTTCCTGGGACAACAGCGGCGTGCAGATCGCAGGCACGGTGGAAGCAACGGATCGTGTGGCCGTGACCCTGGAACCGACGCCTGCGGCCTTGTCGAAATGCCTTGAATGGGGAGCCGGTGCCATCATCACCCACCACCCGCTGTACATGAAACCCAAGGCTCCCGACAGCGACGGCATGTATTTGGATGTACTGCGCCAGGTCATCACGGCCGGAGCCTGGCTCTACAGCGCCCACACCTCCCTGGACACCCGACCCTCGGGTCCGGCCTTTTGGCTGGGAGAGAGCCTGGGGCTTGAGGACAAACGCCTCCTTGAGGTCGAACACGGACGCGCGCCCGTAGAGGCCTCGTTCTACTTGGAGGACCCCATCTCCCGCGAAGCCGCCGACATCTGGACCAACCACGACGGCGTGCATTCGGTCTCCCAGAGCCGCACCGGCGAAGTGCGGGTGGTCTGCGACGAGGTCGACTGGAACGCGGTGGCGGACAAAATCGAATTTTCCGTGGGCAGGCGGCCCCTGTTTTACCTGCGCTCCCTGACCGCCCCCAGACGCGAGGTGGGCTTCGGCGAGGTCGGCACCCTGCCCGCCCCCCTGACCTGGAACGGGTTCATGGATATCCTGGGCCCGCTCGTCAAGCGCGACGCCCTGCTGGTCTCCGGCCCTGAACCCGATAAAGTCTCCACAGTGGCTTACTGCGGCGGGTCCGGGTCGTCACTCATCGACCGCGCGGCCAAGGCCGGTGCAGACGTGTTCATTACCGGGGACATGAAGTACCACCCGGCCGTGGAAACACCCGTCTGCGTGGTGGATGCAGGACATTTTTCGTTGGAAGAGGAAATGATGCGCCGTTTTTCCTTGGAACTCCAAGAGGCAATGCCTGATGCACAAGTGCGCTTCTTCGAAGGCCTGGACCCTTTCAGGGTGCACGTATCAAGATAACGAATGGAAATACTTTTTCGTGATTTCTAATAGATAGAGAGGTTAACCCATGTATCAGAAACAGATTGAACAATTGATAGTCCTTCAGGAAGTTGACGATGATCTCCTCACCATCCGGGACGAAATCGAACAGGCCCCCAAGGAGCTCTTGGACCTTGAGGCCCAGATGGGCAAATTCAATGATCGCCGCGATCAGATTGAGGAAAAATTGAGCATCCTCAAAGAACAGAAGAAAAAACTGGCTGTCGAGATCGAAGAAGACGCCGGCAGGATCAAGAAATCCAAGAACAAGCTGATGATGGTCGGCAACACCAAGGAATACCACGCAATGATGCGCGAAATGGATTCTCTGGAAAAGCTCAACCGTATGCGTGACGACGAACAGGAAGCCGTGCGCGAAGAACTGCTGCGCCAGAACGAAGCCACGGAAGCCCTGAACCAGGAAACAAGCGGAGTCAAAGAGCAGTACAGTGCCCTCAAGACCACCCTGGACGAACGTCTGGCCCAGGCCAACAAAAAACTGGACAGCCTGAACCGCAAGCGCAAAAAGGCCTGCAAAGCCGTGCCGCCGCCGATCCTGGGCCGCTACGAATTCATTCGCGAGCGCATGGAAAATCCGGTCATCGTGCCGGTGGCCGGGGGTGTGTGCAAGGGCTGCAACATCATGATTCCGCCGCAGTCCTACAACGATTTGCAGAAAGGGCATCAGATTCTGAGCTGCCCCAACTGCCAAAGGCTGATTTACTGGCAGGCTCACCTGGAACCGGAAACAGCCGAATAGACCGAGAAAACACAAGTTTGGAGTCGGACAGGTCATCGCCGCGATCATTGATCGGGGAGGAAAGTCCGGGCTCCGCAGGGCAGGACGCTGGGTAACCCCCAGGGGGAGTGATCCCCGTCAAGTGCAACAGAAAGCAGACCGCCTCCGGGAAACCGGAGGTAAGGGTGAAACGGTGGGGTAAGAGCCCACCGGCTGTCGCGGTGACGCGGCAGGCCAGGTGAACTCCGTCCGGAGCAAGACCGAATAGGACAGCGTTTGAGACCGGCCCGGTCGAGCTGTCGGGTTGGTTGCTTGAACCGGCTGGTAACAGCCGGTCTAGATGAATGATGACCACCCCGAAAGGGGAACAGGACCCGGCTTATGATCGGCTCCAACTTGCTATACCGCGCGGGGGAGGCACCCCCTCCCCCGTGCGGCCATTTTTCAATAACCGTACAGGTTGACGCATGGACCGCACGATGAACAATATTTGGGGCATCATCCTGGCAGCAGGCTCGGGCACACGTTTGGCCGAGGCCGTTGGCGGCGAGCGCAAACAATACCTTGAGTACAAGGCTGCCCCCCTGTTCTGGCATTGCGCCCGGACGTTCTCGCGGGTGGCGGCCATCGACGGACTGGTGTTCGTCTTTCCTCCCGACGATACCCCATCCATGGAAAAGCGGCTCAAGCAGTATTTCAAGGCCGAAGACCTCGGCGTGAAGTGGACGGTGGTGCCCGGCGGCGCCAGGCGGCAGGACTCGGTCCGCAACGCCCTGAGCGGCCTCCCGGCAAAGTGCGAAGGCGTGCTGGTTCACGACTCGGCCCGGCCCTTTGTCTCCGCCCGCATCATCACCAACCTTATCGATGCCCTTCGTGAAGGCGCTCAGGGTGTCGTTCCCGCCATCCCGGTGACGGATACCGTCAAACGGGTGGACGGCAGCACCGTGACCGAAACCCTGAACCGGGCGGAACTGGCTGCAGTGCAGACACCCCAGGCCTTTGATGCCCGGATTCTCAGGGAAGCGCACGACCGCGCCGATACAGAAGGATGGGAAGTCACCGACGACGCCTCCATGGTGGAGCGGTTGGCCCCTGTCACGGTCATCCGGGGCGAGGCGGCCAACATCAAGATTACGGTCCCCGAAGACCTGAAACGTCTGAAAGAGACAAAAACACCGACCCCGTGCGTAGGCTGGGGATACGACGTCCATCGCTTCGGCGGAGACAATGACCGTCCGTTCGTACTCGGTGGCGTGCCCATCCCCGGCGGTCCGACCATCGTGGCCCACTCGGACGGGGATGTGCTGCTGCACGCCCTGGCCGACGCCATCCTCGGCACCTTTGGAGGCGGGGACATCGGCAGCCACTTCCCGGACACGAACCCCAAATTCAAGAACGCCGACAGCGCCGTGCTGCTGCGGGAAGTCCTGATCATGGCCGAACAGGCCGGAACGCGCATAGTGCATGTTGACCTGACCGTCATCACCCAGGTGCCCAGGCTCGCGCCCCATGCGGCACAGATTGCCAAGAATATCTGCCGCCTGCTCGGACTGGAACCGCACCAGGTCAACTTCAAGGCCACCACCGAGGAAAAGCTCGGTTTCACCGGCGAAAAGAAAGGGATCAAGGCCGTGGCCTCGGTCACCGGACTCCGGGAGATGTAGCCGTGTCGGGATTCTTAAAATTTCTCTTCTCTTTTCTCCTCTTCGTGGCTTTATGCATTTTCGGACTGCAATGGTACGTCAATTCCGAGGTGGACAAGGAACTGTCCCACGCCGTGGCGGAAACGCCCGGCCTGGCCTTCTCCTATGCCGACCTGTCCGTGAACATCCTGGACCACACAGTGACCCTGAACGGGGTCGACGCGCTCTTCCCCTCGGGCCAGCATGTCCAGGCCGACACAGTGCAGATCACTGCCTTTGACCAGCAAAACCCGATCCCGTTTTTTGCCACGGCCTCGGCCACCGGCCTGAACATCCCTGTCACGACGCAGAATTTCGGACAGTGGGCAGACTACCTGAAGAGCCTGGGCATCGAGACCCTGTCCGGCAACGGCAGACTGGATTATGCATTTGACCCGGATACGAATACCCTTGAACTCAAGGAATTGTCCCTGGACGATCCCAAACTGGGTGCTGTCCGCCTGACCGGCGCCATCGGCAACCTGAAGCTGGGGGCTTTCCGGGTGGAACAACTCTTTGCCCTGGGCATCAAGAAAGCTTCCCTCCAATTTGCCAACCGTTCTTTCATGAAACTCGTGACCGCTGACTTTGCCCATAAGATGGGGTTGTCCGAAACCACGACTCTGGCCAGAATCAGCGCGGAACTGGAAGGTCTGGCCAACTACGCGGCCAAGCAGGAAAACGGCCCGGCAGAGAACGCCATGCGCGGACTGAACCGCTTCCTGAACGACCCGGGCTCCATGACCGCCTCTGTCACGCCTGCGAAGGCCGTGCCTGTACTCTACTTTTTCATGGGCCGGGATCTCTTCGAGAATCTCCGCCTGCTGAACATCAGGATCGAAACCGATTCCAGAGATGGAATTTAATCAAGTTATAATTATTTCAGATAAATAAAAATGGAGTGATTCAATGAGGCTCTACAATACGCTCAAAAGACAGAAGGAAGAATTCATCCCGGCCAACGGCAATGACGTGAACATGTACGTCTGCGGCATCACGGCCTACGACCTCTGTCACATCGGCCACGCCCGCTCCAGCGTGGTCTTCGACGTTCTGTACCGCTACCTTGGAAACTCGGGATACAACGTCAACTTCATCCGCAACTTCACGGACGTCGACGACAAGATCATTAAACGCGCCAACGAGGTGGGCAAGCAGCCCAACGACATCGCCGAGCAATTCATAGGCGAGTTCTACGTGGACATGGACAAACTGGCCGTCCTCCGTCCCACGGTGGAACCCAAGTGCACCGAACACATTCCCGAGATGATCGCCTTGACCGAACGGCTCATCCAAAAGGGACACGCCTATGCCACGCCGTCGGGCGACGTCTATTTCAAGGTCCGCTCATTCGAAGGCTACGGCAAACTTTCAGGCCGCAATATCGACGAACTGGAATCCGGTGCGCGCATCGATCCCGGCGAGGAAAAGCTGGACCCGCTCGACTTCGCCCTGTGGAAGGGCGCCAAACCGGGCGAACCCTTCTGGGAGTCCCCCTGGGGCCAGGGCCGTCCGGGCTGGCATCTCGAATGCTCGGCCATGTCCGAAAAATATGCGTCCCTGCCTCTGGATATCCACGGCGGCGGCCAGGATCTTTCCTTCCCCCATCACGAGAACGAAGTGGCCCAATCCGAGGCTGACACGGGCAAAACCTTCGCCAACTACTGGGTGCACAACGGATTCGTGCAGATCAACTCCGAAAAGATGTCCAAATCCCTGGGCAACTTCTTCACCATCCGCGACATTCTGGACAAGTTCCTGCCCGAGACCCTGCGCTATTTCCTGCTGACCATGCACTACCGCAGTCCGCTGGATTTCTCCTTCGACGCCCTGGAAGAAGCGGAAAAAGGCATCAAACGCATCTACTCGGCGCTGGCCCAGATTGACGCGGAACTGGCCAAGACCAGTTGGAAGAAATCCCCGTTCCCCGAAGAATTGCTGGCCGAACTGAACGACATCGAGAAGCACTTCACCGCTGCCATGGAAGACGACCTGAATACTGCCGGTGCCCTGGGCCACGTTTTCTCGGCCATCCGGTTGGCCGGGCGCGTGGCGGAAGACAAGAACCTGCGCAAATCCGAAGGCGGCCGCGATTTCTTCACCCGCATCAAGGCCGATGTGGCCGACTGGGCCAAGATCCTCGGCATCTTTGAACGCGAGCCGGTACATTTCCTGACGGAGCTGCGCGACAACCGCGCTGCCAGGGCCGGCATCGACCCGGCCAAGGTCCAGGAACTCCTGGATGCCCGCAAACAGGCCCGCGCGGACAAGGATTTCGAAAAGTCAGACGCCATCCGCGATGAGCTGGCCACCATGCAGGTTGAGGTCAAGGACACACCGCAGGGCGCGACCTGGGACGTGTTGTAGGGATGCCTCCGGCGACCGGGGGAAGGTGAGGAAAAACCCTTTGAAAAGGGTCTTTCCTCTCCTTCCCCCGGAACCCCATTCCCTCCTTTTCCCAAGCTTTTTGGTGCCGCTTTGCGGAGTTTGCCGACAACAAAGCCCCGGCTCTGACGAGTCGGGGCTTTGTTGTCTCCTCCGGACAGCGGCTTTTATTCCGCCCTGAGGGACCAGAAGTATCGCTCGCTCCCGGCCGCCGGGTAGCTGGCCACGTCACCGAGTTCCCACCCTTCGGGGATAACTGCGGTGTCCGGTGGCGGGTCATTGGACAGAATCACGGCAACACCGATCCGATCAGGATCGCGGCGGAGCATGGGATGGATGAAATCGAGAAGCTTTTCCCACGGCATGAAGGCGCGGCTCAGGATCAGATCGGCAGTGGCTTCAGCACCGTTCTTTTTCAGCCGGCCCAGGACCTCCTCGGCCCTGCCGTGAAAGACGTTGGTGCCGGACAGATTCAGCCTTCCGAGTATGCTCTTCATGAACATGGCCCGTTTTTCACGGAGTTCCACCAGCCAGTAGTCGCCTTCCTGCCAGATCATGCGCAGAGGAATGCCCGGCAGACCGGCCCCGGCCCCGAAATCGAGACACAGCGGCCTGTCCGCAAGCTTCAGCCCGGCCAGAAAATCCGCCAGAAACAGGGAATCCACCACCAAGGTGTCAAAGACGGTCCGCCAATCCGACGGCCCCACCAGGTTCATCTTCCGGTTCCACTTGACCAACTGCCCCAGATACCCGGCCAAAAGCTCGGCCTGATCCGTTTCAACGGCACGCCCCAGCTTCTTTGCAGCCACGAATATTTCAACATTGGTGGGAGATGCATTCGCCATGACAACAAACTACCATTCTTTATAAAGTACCAACAGGGTGAAGCAACAACTCTCCTCACCCTCTCTCCTGAACTCTACAAAAGGAAGCAGCAAAAAGCCCTTCCCCTCTCAACCACCCTGGAGCGCCTTGGATGCCACAGGCATACAACAGCAGCTCACCAACACATGGAGCGCCTTGGATGCCAAAGGCATACAACAACAGCTCACCAACACATGGAGCGCCTTGGATGCCAAAGGCATACAACAGAGGCTCTCCCTCCCCGACCACTGGAGGCTTGGTAGAGTGGGTCAGATGTGCATTTTTCGGGTGCGGTTTAACCGGAGGCGTAGCCTAGCTACGGTGAGGATTAAACCGTGCCCGAAAAATGTGCAGATGGCCCGCTATCCCAAGCCGTCATTTATTCCTCAACAGGCTTGGTGAAGTCGCAACCCTTTTTGGGGCAGGCCAGATGTTCGCCCTTGTCCTTGGTGGTCTTGCGGGTCAGGATCGGATGTTCGCACTTGGGGCATGGCTCGCTGACAGGCCAATTCCAAACCGCATAGTCGCACTTGGGATACTCGGAGCAGGAATAGAACAGCTTGCCCCGGCGCGATGACTTCTCCACCAACTCACCGGTGCACCCTTCCTTGGGGCAGGGGACATTGGTTGAAAACGGCGCGGCATAGGTGCAGTCAGGGTAGTTGGAACAGGCGATGAACCGGGAGCCGGTGCGCGCCTTCTTCAGGAGCAGCTCGCCGCCGCACTCGGGGCAGGAGCCGACCACTTCAGGCTTCTCGGACTCGACCACCTGGATGATGCCGTTCTCGTCGCGGGTGAAATTGACGATGGACTTGCAATCCGGATAGCCTGTGCAGCCCAGGAATTCGCCACGGCGGGACTGCTTGATGGCCATGGGACGGCCGCACTTTTCGCACACCACCCCGGTCTCTTCGGGCTTTTCACGTTCCACGACCTGGATGGCACCCTCCTCGTCGCGGGTGAAATTCTTGATGGTCCGGCAAGTGGGAAACCCTGTGCAGCCCAGAAATTCGCCGGTCTTGCCGAACTTGACGGCCATGGGTTTGCCGCAATTTTCGCACATGATATCGGTCGTCTGCTGGGAGCGCCCCATCGCTGTCCGCGCCTTCTCCAGGGTAGGATAAAAATCCTCACCGAATCCCTTGAGCAGTTCTTCCCAGTTCTTTTTGCCGTCTGCCACATCGTCGAGCATGGTTTCCATGTTGGCGGTGAACCCCACGTCCATGAGTGCCTCGAAATGCTCTGACAGCTGGTCGGACACGGTGAACCCCAGTTCGGAGGGAACGAACCGCTTTTCTTCCTGGCGGGCATATTCGCGGTCCAACAGCGTCGAAATAATGGCCGCATAGGTGGAGGGTCGCCCGATACCCAGTTCCTCAAGGGTCTTGACCAGGGATGCCTCCGAATAACGCGGCGGCGGCTGGGTGAACTTCTGTTCCTTTTTCAGCTCATTGAGCTTCAGGACTTCGCCTTCGGTCAATTTGGGCAGTTCGGCCTCGTCCTCTGTCTTGACCTTGTCCATGGCCGCCAGAAAACCGGCAAAGAGCAGGCGTTCGCCCTTGGCGCGCCAGACGGTATTCGGTGCGGACACAAGAACGGTCGTATCCCAAAAAGAGGCCGCTGCCATTTGCGAGGCCACAAACCGCTGCCAGATGAGCCGGTAGAGCTTGTGCTGTTCGGAGGGCAGATAGCTTTTAATGTCGTCGGGCGTGATGGTCACGTCAACCGGGCGGATGGCTTCATGTGCGTCCTGCGCACTGCCCTTGGTCTTGAAATTTCGGGTCTTGGACGGATAGTAATCCGCGCCGAACATGTCCAGGATCAACCCTTTTGCTGCGTCCTGGGCCTCCTTGGCGATGCGCACGGAATCGGTACGCATATAGGTGATGAGCGCCGTGGTACCGCGACTGCCCAGATCCACGCCTTCATACAACCGCTGGGCAATGGACATGGTCCGCTTGGCGGAATAGCCCATGCGCCGGTTGGCATCCTGTTGCAGGGTGGACGTGATGTAAGGCGGCAGCGGAGAACGTTCACGCTGCTTCTCCTGCACGGAGTCAACCGTGAACTGCCCGTTCTCCAATGCCTGCTGCAACGACTCGGCCTGCTCCTGGGTGCCGATATGATTGGCGCCGGGCTTGACCGCCTTGTCGGACAGTTTGTGCAGGTCCAGCCAGAACGGCGGCGGGTTGGCCCCCTCCAGAAGCACCTTGAAGGGCCAGTATTCATCGGCCCTGAAGGCGCGGCGTTCCTTTTCGCGCTCCACCAGAATCTTGAGCGCCACGGACTGGACCCGCCCGGCGGAAATGCCCCGCTTTACGTTCTTCCACAGGATCGGGGAAATCTTGTAACCCACCAGCCGATCGAGAATGCGACGGGCCTGCTGGGAATTGAACAGGTTCTCGTTGAGTTCCTGCGCGTTCTCCAACGCTTCCTTGACGGCCCGAGCCGTGATCTCGTTGAACTGGATGCGCCTGATATTGTCGTTTACCGGCTTCAAAAGCTCGGCCACGTGCCAGGCAATGGCCTCCCCTTCGCGGTCGGGGTCGGGGGCCAGATAGATGACTCCCGCCTTCTTGGCTGCGGCCTTGAGCCGCTTTACCACGTCTTCCTTGCCCTGGATGACCTCATAATGCGGGGCAAAATTGTTCTCTTCGTCCACACCCAGATCGCGGGTGGGCAGGTCTCGCACATGGCCTACCGAGGCATCCACCATGTAATCCTTACCCAGGAACTTGGAGATGGTCTTCACTTTGGCAGGGGACTCAACGATGATCAGATCTTTTGGCATGATTGGTTCTCATATCAGCCTCTTCAAAAACGCACGATTGCAAACTTTTTCCTCTCGGCACTCGTGAGTTCTTGAACAGACTGCTAGATTATTTCCGATTATTCCTACCGGGTTTCCGACTTCAAAACAACTCGAAACCAGAACCGGACAGTGTTGGCGGTGTATGCACGTTTATCGGGTATGTCGTCAACCCTCTATATATAGATAATGGACGAAATCAGCGGTTATTCTCCTCCCTGTCACCATTATTAACACATCGGACATATTCCTTCACATCGCCGTCGGGTACCGCTTAGGCAATTCAAGTAGGAGAGGGCAACAACACAACCACCTGATTTAAAGGAGTAAAAATGTCCTCTGACCAGATCAACCGCCGCGACTTTCTAAAACTCGGTGCCATTATCGGTGCTGCCGCCGCTGTCACCGCCCTGCCTGCCCCGGCATTTTCCGCACCGGCCACCCGTTCTTTGGCCGAATGTCTGGAAATGGGCCCGGTCGCCATGGCCGATGCCTCCGGCCCTGTATCCGCTTCCTGGCGATCCATCCGCATGACTGCCGCCGAAATACGCAACCCGGAAATACGCAACCGGGTGGAAGCAATTCTGGACACCCCTGCCCCGACACTGACAAAGGGGTTGGGTGCCTCCGAAAAAAAGGCCGTCTACAGCGAGCTCACCGCCAAAGGGCTTCTCAAGGACGTCAAGGAAGCCGATTTCCTGCCGCAGTCCGCCGGCAGCACCAAGGCACCGCAGCCGTTCCGGTCCGCTCCGGGCAGCGGCTACCAGAGCCACCATTCCTATCCGGGCGGACTGGTCACGCACACCGACCTGAACGTGCGCATGTCTCTGGCCCTGTATGACAACTACCGCGTCGTTTACGATTACATGCTCGACCGCGATGTCATTATCGCGGCCCAGTTGCTGCATGACCTGCACAAGCCGTGGGTATTCCAGTGGGATGCCAACGGTGAATCCCGCACCGAACTGTCCCTTGCCGGAACCGGCGAGCACCATGTCCTCGGCGTTGCCGAATCCATTGTCCGAGGCCTGCCCGCCGAAGTCTGCGTGGCCCAGGCATGTGCCCACAACCATCCGCGTACCCCTGCTGACGAAGCCCAGGTGGTCGGCTGGCTCACGGCCGCATCCATCATCGCGGGCGTCGATCCGGTCAAGGCCGGACTCCTGGCCCCTGACGCAGCCACCCTGCCCCTGCCCCGCCGTCAGGAAGGATTCGTCACCCATCTCGGCGACCACGACTGGGTACTGACAGTTCCTGCAGCCCAGTGGCTCTTCCCGGTCATGGAAAAGGTGGCGGTCCGCGACTACGGCATCAGCCAGAACGATCTCAAGAAAAAACCTTTCAACCAGTTCCGCAACTACGTCTTCTCCCAGGCGACCGCCATGGGCCTGTACGAAACCCTCGCCTCCAGGGGTGAAAGCGAATTCGTTCGCACCGTTCATTCCATAGTCACCCCGGCCTAACAGCCGTTCTCCGTCTCCCCGCCCCTTGAAAAGGAGCCGGGAAATCACCCGGCATCCACCGGCCGGAGGAAAAAGAGCGCACGATTCCCCGACTGGGAACGCGCTCCTTCCTTCGGCCCGGACCGGGCAGGGCGGAGCACAAAACCTGATCCGCCCGATCCGACCACGCCCCCCCCCATCACCCTCATCCCGGCTCACCCCGAATCATTTATAGACTTAATCTAGATTTAACACTCGGATAACACTGTATTTTTCCGGCGCAATCACTTTGGGCGAAAATTCGGGTGGTTACGTCATGCCAAATCGTGATATACAACATGACATGATTTGAGCGACAAAGAATCATCATTAATTCATTAAACTAATTAAAGATCAGGCCGATAAGAAACAATGAGTCAAACGGCCAGGATTTATAGAAAAGCAATGAGCAACAGAAAAACGGAATTGGCCGAAAGAATGATTGAGTTGAAAGCGGCGCTGGACGAGGCCGCTGCCAGGGCAGGCCGCGACCCCGAAGAGGTGACGCTAGTGGCCGTGTCCAAACTCCATCCGGCCTCGGACATACGCGCGCTGGCCGAAACAGGACAGACGGAATTCGGGGAAAACTATGTACAGGAGGCCCTGGGCAAGCAGGAGGAACTGACCGATCTGGAGGTGAATTGGCACTTCATCGGCGGCCTGCAGTCGAACAAGGCCAAGTTCGTGGCCGGAAATTTCGAGCTGGTGCACAGCGTTGATTCACGTAACCTGGCCCAGGCATTGCATAAAAAGGCGGCAGGCCTCAATGTGGTTCAGGACATCCTCATTCAGGTGAATATCTCAGGGGAAGCTCAAAAGTCCGGAATTTCAGAGGAAAACCTGCATCAACTGGCCGATGAGATAATGGGAATGCACGGTGTGCACCTTGTCGGATTGATGACGATGCCGCCCTTTTTCGACGACCCTGAGCGCGCGCGACCGGTTTTTTCCCGCCTGCGGGAACTGAAGGATGGGTTGGAAAAACAGTTGGGCACCAAATTGCCGCACCTCTCCATGGGCATGACCGGCGATTTTGTCCCGGCCGTACTGGAAGGGGCGACATTGGTGCGTATCGGAACACGTATTTTCGGAGTGAGACCTCCGAGAGGATAAGAAGAAGGCAGAGTAAGCATGGATCTGGGAACCATAATCGGCATCGTTCTCTCGTTCGGCCTGGTGTTGTCGGCGATCATGACAGGCTCAAGCCTGATCATCTTCGTTTCCGTGCCGTCTCTGCTCATCGTTGTGGGCGGCACCATCGGTGCAGGGCTGGTCAACTACCCCATGAACTACATCATCGGCGTCATCGGCGTCATCAAGAACACTTTTTTCACCAGTCTCGACGCGCCCTCCGAGGTCATTGACCGGTTCAAGGACTACGCCAACCGCGCCCGCCGTGAGGGCATCCTCTCCCTGGAGCCGCTGATCAAGGAGATCGAGGACGACTACATGCGCAAAGGGTTGCAACTCACCGTGGACGGACTGGAACCGCAGACCATCCAGGAGATCCTGGAGACCGAAATTTCCTACCTCGCCGAACGGCATGCGACCGGCGCGGACGTGGTGTCCGCGCTGGGCACCCTGGCCCCGGCCATGGGCATGATCGGCACCGTCATCGGCCTGGTGCAGATGCTCCAGACCATGTCTGATCCGTCCTCCATCGGCCCGGCCATGGCCGTGGCCCTCCTGACCACCCTGTACGGTGCCATCATCGCCAACCTCGTCCTCCTCCCCATGGCGGGCAAGCTCAAGGCGCGCAGCAAGGAAGAAGTCCTGCTGCGGGAGATGATCATGGAAGGCATCCTGTCCATCTCCAAGGGAGAAAACCCGCGCATCATCGAGGAAAAGCTGAACAGCTACCTGCCCCCCAAGGACAGGATCGTTTCCGATTAACCGTTTCAGACCGGCCCCAGGGGGCGCGTCATGGCCAAGAAGAAGAAAAAACAAGTCTGCGAAGAAATTCCTCTCTGGATGGTCACGTTCGCGGACTGCATGACGCTCATGCTGACCTTCTTCATCCTCCTGGTCTCCATGTCCACCGTGGACCAGCGCAGGAAGCTGGTGGCGCTCGGCTCCATCATCGGCACCTTCGGCTTCAACCAGGCCAGCTACGATGTCTTTTCCAAGGAAGACACCAAAAAGACCGTTGAACCCGGCCCCATCGACACCGGCGATCTGGAACCGCTCCAGTCCCTGAAATGGGAAAACATGGACGATGACATCAACTTCAGCTCCAGCCGCTTCGTCCAGATTCTCTCCATCAACGCCCGGCTCCTGTTCGGGCCGGACGGCACCACGCTGAGCGCCGAGGGCCTGGAAACCCTGAACCGATTCCTGCCCCTGCTCATGCAGGTGCGCTACCCCCTGCTCCTGGCCGGGCACACCTCGGACCTGCGCGATGAGCTGGGCCTGAATTACCAACCGGGCAACGACGAAGAGAACCCCGATCTTTCGTGGCGGATATCCCTGAACAGGACCCTGACCATCTATCAGTACCTGCTCGACAACGGCATGAGTCCCGACATGGTCAGAATGGAGGCCTTCGGCAAATATCGGCCCCACTATCCGCCCGACACGGCCGAGAACCGCAGCCGCAACCGCCGCGTTGACATCGTGCTGGACAAACGCTCCAGCCGGTTGGGCGACCGGATCGTCGAGACCATGCCTCAGGAAAAGGAACGCAAGGACACCCTGACCGTGGACGGCTTCGAATTCGACGTATCCACGCCGAAGGAACTGCAATAGCCATGGCTAAAAAGAAAGAAGCACCATGTCCGCCCCTGGCACTCTGGCTGATCACCTTTTCGGATCTGATGACCCTGCTGCTCACCTTTTTCGTGCTGCTCCTGACCATGGCCTCCATGGACAACGCCATCCTGACCACGGTCACCTTGACCACGGCGGACCTCGGCCTGCTGGAAAGACGCGGCTCAGGCAGAGTCAACGCCAAGGAACGGATGGTGGTCGAACTCATGGAAAAGCCCTGGGAAGTCCTGGACAAGCAACAGCGAATCAAGGACCTGCTCTTCCCTGACGACATCCTGCCCGACGAGATCAAGAAAGCCGACCTTGACGACAATCTCGACGTGCTGGCCAAACAGGACGGCGTAGCCCTGGTCTTCACCGATGAAATCCTGTTCGATGCAGGCGGCTCCGAACTCTCCGAGCAGGGGAAATTCCTCATGTCCAGGCTCGTGCCCATGATGACCCAGACCGAGGCCCCCATCAATGTGGCGGGCTTCACCGATGCGTCCGACGGTGCCGAGAACTCGCTCGCCCTGTCCGGGGACCGCGCACTGACCGTGCTTGCCTTCCTGGTGGACCTGGGCGTTCCGAGCAAACGGTTCACCCTGTCCGCCTACGGCAATGCCTTCCCGGTGATCAACGACCTGGGCCGACCGGTAACATCACCCAAGAACCGCCGGGTGGAGATTCTGCTCAAGACGGCTCGCCCCATCGGCGGCTACCAGTAGTCTAAACTTTATCTGGAAAATTGACCCGATTGACGATATATAAAAATAGCAACACACATTAAGAAAGGTGGCCGCCATGGCTGAAGAAGCTCTGACGCAAGAAGAAGGGAAAAAGAAAGGCGGGATGCTCAAGTGGATCATCATCGCCGTGGTGCTTGTGGTACTCGGAGTTGGCGGGTACTTCGGGTACACCATGTTCATTGCCGCTCCGGCAGAAGACTCGGCCGCCAATGACGCGGCTTCGACCGATGCGAGCAAGCCCACCGAGGACCTGGAAGGTAAACTCGTGCCTCTGCCCCTGTTCCTGGTCAACCTGGCCGACCCTCTGGGCCGCAGATACCTGAAGCTCGGAATCGAGGTCGAGGTGCGCGATCCCGAAGCGGAGGCGGCCCTGGCCAAGTATGAGGCCAAGGTCAAAGACACCCTGCTCCTGCTCCTTTCAAGCAAGACTTACGAAGGCCTCTCCACCATGAAAGCCAAAATGGAACTCAAGCAGGAAATCGCGGACAGGCTCAACCAGATCATCGGGAACGGCGGCGTGCTCAGAGTCTACATCACGGAGATGGTCATCCAGTAGCACGCTTTTTGCAAATCCCTTTTCGGACCGTCATTTTTTTTGACGGACCCTCTGGTTACAAACGTTTTTCGCGAGGTGAGCGACATGGCTGAAGATCAAGATAAACTTGCTCAGGAATGGGCCGATGCCCTGTTGGACGGTGACGACGGGGGAACCGACTCCGATGATCCCTTGGGGAGTCTCGAAAACGTGACCGATCCTTCGGAAGCGGGCACTGCGGACGTGGGCCACGACGACGAATCCCTGGCCGACGAATGGGCTGCGGCCCTGGCCGATACCGAGCAGGACGAGATCAAGCACGAAAAGGAACAGGCGTTCCTTTCCACTCAGACCCATGATTACGAGCTTCCCGACATGGGGCCGAACGCCAAGGCTGGCAGTTCTTCGGGCAAACGCGATCTGGATTTCATCCTGGACATCCCCCTGGAAGTCTCGGCTGAGCTGGGCCGCACCAAGCTCCTGATCAACGAACTTTTGCAGCTCGGCCAGGGTTCGGTCGTCGAGCTGAACAAACTGGCCGGTGAGCCGCTTGAAATCTACGTCAACGGCAAGCTGGTGGCCCGCGGTGAAGCCGTGGTCATCAACGAAAAATTCGGTATCCGGCTGACGGACATCATCAGTCCCATCGAGCGGGTAAAGCAACTTGGATAGCACGACGGTAGGCACGACGGCTGCTCCCATGCAGCTTCCGGCAGTGGACTCGGGGACCACCATCCTGACCACGACCGGATATCTTTTCCTGCTGCTCGGCGTCATCTTTCTGGCATACTACCTGCTCAAACGGTTCGGCGTTCCCGGCGCACTGACCTCCGGCCGCAGCGGACCGCGTCTGCTCAGCCGCCTCATGCTCGGCAACCGTCAGTCCGTGGCCGTGATCCGATACCGCGACAAGGATCTGCTGCTCGGCGTGACCGAAGACAATATCACCCTGCTTTCGGAATCCCAAGCGGACGCGGACGAAGAACCTCCCGCACCCGTCAGGAGCTTTGCCTCGTTGCTGAAGAGGAGCGCACGCGATGACACGTAACGGAAATCGACTGCTGACGGTTCTCCTGATCGCGCTCGCCGCAGTGTTTCTTCCGGTGCTGGCCCATGCCCAGGGTCCGGTCATCCCCAAGCTGACCATGGAACTGGCCGCAGGCCAGGCCGACCCGCAGGAGGTTTCCACCCTGCTGGAAATCCTGTTCCTGCTGACCATCCTTTCCATGGCCCCGGCGATCATGCTTACCATGACCTCGTTCACCCGGATCATCATCGTCTTCCATTTCATCCGGCAGGCCATGGGCACCCAGCAGATGCCGCCCAACCAGATTTTGGCCGGGTTGGCCATATTCATGACCCTGGTCATCATGTATCCGGTGGGCAAAAGCATCAACGACACCGCGCTGCAGCCCTACATGGCCGAGACCATCAATTTCACTGAAGCGCTGGACCGGGCACAGGTCCCCATCCGCGCGTTCATGTTCAAGCACACCCGTGAAAAAGACCTGTCGATCTTCTATTCGATCACCAAGGAGCCGCGTCCCGAGAACAAGGAAGAAGTTCCGACCATCATGTTGATAGCCGCCTACACCATTTCCGAATTGAAAACCGGCTTTACCATCGGTTTCCTCATCTACATCCCGTTCCTCATTCTTGACATGGTGGTCGCCTCCATCCTGCTGGCCATGGGCATGATGATGCTCCCGCCGGTCATGATCTCGCTGCCGTTCAAGATTCTGCTGTTCATCCTGATTGACGGCTGGAACCTGCTCGTGGGTTCGCTGGTCAACACGTTCCAGTGACCAAACACACAGTGTTACCCGGGGAGTAGTGCGTCATGACACCTGAATTTGTCGTCGGTTTCGCCAGACAGGCCATCGAGATGACCCTGATCATCTCCCTGCCCATGCTCGGCATCGGCATGGTGGTGGGCATCTTCATCTCCATTATCCAGGCAGCCACCCAGATTCAGGAAATGACCCTGACCATGGTCCCGAAGATCATCGCCATATTCCTGGCCCTGCTCATCGCCTTTCCATGGATCATGGACAAAATGATGTCCTACACAACGAACCTCTTCCTCAACCTGCCCAATTACATCAAATAGCCGCGTTACAGCGCCATTCCTTTCTACGCCTCTCCTTAGTGGGGCCAGCTAATTTCTTGCCATCGGCCCGACAGCGGGTTAATGTTTTTAAATGTATCCTTATAAACATTAACCTTGTTCAAACCAGGTGACGGCATGACATCACGGCTGATGCATCTCCGGCTTCCGGTCCTGCTCTTCTTCCTTCTGATCCCGTGCCTGACGGTTGTCAGACCGGCCGCGGCCTACCCGCTTTTCCGCTCGCCGGAGCTCACCCTGCCGCAAGGAATGGATCTGTCAGCCTGGATCGACTCACTCACCCGGAAGATTCCCGCCCCAGCCTCCCTCACCATACTCGAACCCGCTGACGGCGCCCTGGTCCCGAGTGACGCGGCCTCACCCTTCTTCCGATGGCAGGACGACGCCCCGGCATGGCTCATCACCCTGTCCGTGGACGGCGCTCCCGTGTGCCAGGGGGTCATGGATACGCCGTACTGGATTCCCGACCAAACCATGTGGGAACGGATCAAGGCCGCTGCGGGCCACCGGACCATCAGGGTAACCGTGTCGGGCATCGACTCCGCATCGACATTGACCGGCCGGGGGGAAACCTCCTTTGCCATATCCGAGGACCCTGTGGGCGTGCCACTGGGCTTTCTCAGAAAACGACTGCCTTTCCGCAAGGCCAAGGACGCTCCCCACGACAGCCAGATGGTGGTGGGCGATGTCGGCTCCTACGGCAAACCGCACGTGGTCCTGCAGGACCAGCCCATCTGTTTCAACTGCCACGCCTATTCCCCGGACGGAAAGACCTACGGCATGGACATGGACTACAAGGGGGACAAGGGCGGATACGCCCTGATGGGCATGGAAAGGACCGTAACTATCACCGACAACGACATCATTTCCTGGAACGCCTACAAGGCGCCCAAGCCCTCGAAGTACAGCATGGGCCTGTTCACCACCTTCTCGCCGGACGGAAAATACGCCGCCTCAACGGTTGGTGAATCCTCGGCCTTTGTCATGCTCGATGATTTGTACTTTTCGCAGATGTTCTATCCTGCCACCGGACAGATCGCCCTGTACGACAGGGAACGAAAAACCGTAACACCGTTGCCCGGAGCCGATGACCTCAGCCTGATCCAGACCAACCCGGCCTTCACTGCCGACGGCAGCCGGGTGGCCTATGCCCGGGCCATGGTCAAACCGGAAATACTCGCCGCCATCAAGGCCGGAGACCTCAAGCGCGAGGACCCCACCCAAACCATCCTTGACGTCAACAAGAAATACCCCATTCAGTTCAGCCTCTACTCGGTGCCCTTCAACAACGGGCACGGAGGCCAGTCAACGCCCATCGCCGGGGCCTCGGACAACGGCATGTCCAACTTCTTCCCCAAGTATTCACCCGACGGCAAATGGCTGATCTTCACCCAATGCGAGACAGGACTGGTACTCCAGCCGGACAGCAGGCTGGTCATAACCCCGGCCGAAGGCGGCGAAGCTCGCGTGCTCCGGGCCAACATGGGGTTGATGAACTCCTGGCACAGCTGGTCGCCCAACTCCCGCTGGCTCGCCTTTGCCTCCAAGGGCAATTCGCCCTACACCGAAATCTTCATCACTCACATCGACGAAACCGGGCAATCCAGCCCGGCCCTGCGCCTGTTCCGATTCAGCCACCCTGAATTGGCGGCTATGGTGCCGGAGTTCGTCCCGACGAAAAACCTGTACCCACGGACCATGGAACTCGCCGACCCGGAAGGGGCCGCTGGCGAATCCATGGCCACAGACGGCAGATAAGCAACATCTTTCAAGGGAACCGAAACCGTGGGCGGTCCCTTGCTGGACCGCCCTTTTTCTGCCCGGCACAATCCATTGGTGACAACCGGGCCGAAACATCATAGATTCAGTATTCGGTGCCGAGGCCGTAGACAACCAACCCACATGAGCGCTCAATGACCAAGACCACTCCCCCGAAAGGACTCAGCGGCTCCAAGCTGCGTGCCACGCTGGACCCGACCAGCATCCCCTATAAAACCAGCGCCGACATCCCGGCCAAAAACGTCTATTCCCAGCTCCAGCCTCGGGCCATCCAGGCACTGGCGCTGGCATTGGAGATCAAGGGCAACGAACACAACGTCTATGTGTCCGGCGAACCGAACATGGGCCGCACCTATTTCGTCAAATCATTCCTCAAGCCCGAAGCAGCCAAGGCGACCCCGCCCGCCGATTGGGTCTATCTCTACAATTTCGAGGACAGCGACAAACCCATAGCCATCTCCTTGCCCGCCGGCCAGGGACGCAAATTCAAGCTGGCCCAGACCAAGGCCATCACGCATGTCCGCCAGGAAATCCCGGCCCACTTCGAGAAAGACACATTCCAGAAAAAGCACGAACTCATAGTCAAGAAATTCAATTCCAAGCGTGAGGGCCTCTTCAACAAGATGGATGCTTCGGCTGAGAAGGAGAACTTCTCCCTCAGCCTGGACGACGAGGGCGTACTCACCCTCTCGCCCATCGTGGACGGCGAGGTGGTCTCGGACAAGGATTTCGAGAAGCTCAAGCCCACCCTGCGCAAGGAACTGAAGGCCAAGGGCGAGGAGCTTCTGGCCGGGGTCAGCTCCATCCTGCGCCAGATCAACCAGAACGAAATGGACATGCGCGAATCCGAAACCGCCCTGCATCGCGAAACGGCCCAGGCGGTCATGAAGGACTGTTTCTCCCCGGTCATGGAGAAATTCAAATCCTTCCCCGGCTTGAGCGACTATTTCGAAGATCTGGTAAGTGAAGTGGTGGACAACGTGGACCAATTCATGCCGCGTGACAATTCCCTGGCCGGACTCATGCCCGAGGGGATGCCCACCGGCGAGGACTTTTTCACCAGGTTCGAGGTCAACCTGTTCGTGGACAACGGCAAGACCAAGGGTGCTCCCGTGGTGGTGGAAGACCACCCCACTGCATTCAACCTGCTCGGCTCCATTGAGCGCGAGGCCGAAATGGGGGCGCTTTACACGGATTTCACCCTGATCAAGGCAGGCTCCCTGCATGAGGCGAACGGCGGTTTCCTCATCCTGAACATGGAGGACCTGCTTTCCAATCCCAGCTCCTGGGAAGGCCTGCTCCGCGCCCTGCGCTCGAACCAGTCCCGGATCGAGGACCCGGTGGACCCGGAACAGGTCCGCGCCCGCACCATCCAGCCCGCGCCCATCGACCTGGACCTCAAGGTGGTCCTCATCGGCACGGACGAGCACTACGAGCTCCTGCTCTACAATGACGACCGGTTCGCCAAATACTTCAAGCTCAAGGCCCATCTGCAACACGCGGCCATGCGCACGGCGGCCAACATCCGCAACTATATCTCCATCATCGGCCAGACCGCCCGAGAATCCAAAGTACTGCCCCTGACCCGTGAGGCCATGGCCGCGCTGGTGGATTTCTCCTCGCGGCTGGTGGAGGACCAGAAGCGCCTCTCGCTCTATATCCCGCTCATCCGGGAACGCATGATCGAGGCCTCGGCCCTGGCCCGCATGGCCGGCAAGAAAGTCATAGACCAGGTAGCCCTGAACAAGGCAGTGGCCGCAAAGGACTACCGGGTCAATCTCTACGAAGAGGAGTTCATGGCCGACTACGACCGTCAGGTCATCAAGGTGGCCACTGACGGAACAGGCATAGGCCGGGCCAACGGCCTGTCCGTGACCCTGTTCGGCGACTATGAATTCGGCCTGCCGCATCAGATCTCCTGCACGGTCGGCGTGGGGCACGGCGGCATCCTCGACCTGGAGCGCGAGGCCCAGCTCGGCGGCCCCATCCACACCAAGGGCATGATGATCATCAAGTCCTACCTGGTCCGCCTGTTCGCACAGGACAAACCCATCGTGCTCACCGGCTCCCTCTGCTTCGAGCAATCCTATGCGGGCATCGAAGGAGACTCGGCCTCGGGCGCGGAGCTGGCCTCCCTGCTCTCCGCCCTGTCGGACACCCCCATCAATCTCTCATACGCCTTTACCGGGGCGGTCTCGCAAACCGGCGCCGTCATGGCCGTGGGCGGCGTCAACCGCAAGATCGAAGGATTCTTCGAAGTCTGCCGCCGCCGCAAACTGACCGGCAGGCAGGGCGTGATCCTGCCTGCGGACAACGTGGTCAACCTGATGCTCAAGGACGAAATCGTCCAGGCCGTGGATGAAGGCAAGTTCCACATCTTCCCGGTCAAGACCATTGAGGAGGCCATGTCCATCCTGACCGGCATGCCCTGCGGCAAGCGCGGGAAAAACGGCCAATATCCAACGGGCACCCTCTACCGGAAGGTGGACTCGCGCCTGGCGGAACTGGCCAAGCTCGCCATGCCCGGAGACTGCCAAAAATAACCCGACAACAGTCACGGGAGGACTCCTTTCAAAGGCGTACCTCCCGCACTCCATTCCAAATCCATTCATGGTGTCCTCACAAACACGATGCATTGACGAAGGCATGACTCGACGGTAGGGTCATGCCAGTTTTTTTCAGGAGTAACTGCATATGTACTGGATAGCATTCGGCGACATACATGAGAGCATCGACCTTCTGGACTCCATTCCGGGACTGGACGATGCCGACGGCGTGATCATTACCGGCGACATCACCAACCGGGGCAGCCGGGAAGCGGCCAACCGGGTGATCGAGGCCGTGGCCCGGATCAATCCGTGCATCATGGCCCAGCCCGGGAACATGGACACCGACGTGGTCCAGGCCTATCTTCAGGAAAAACACATGGACATCCATCTACAGGTCCGGGAGCTGGCACCGGGACTCGGCCTCATGGGGGTCGGCCTGTCCACGCCCACGCCCTTTGCGACACCAAACGAAATTTCCGAAGAAATGCTCGGCAGCCTCCTCGAAGAAACCTACATTCTGGCAGAGGCTTTCGACACCCTGATATGCGTCATCCATGAACCGCCCATCGACACGGCCGTGGACCGACTCTCCAACGGCCAGCACGTGGGCAGCCCGGCAGTGCGCGCCTTCATCGAACGGGTGCAGCCCGCCGTGGCCATCACCGGCCACATCCACGAATCCACAGGAACAGACATGCTCGGCAACACCCCGGTCATCAACCCCGGCATGTTGGCCGGGGGCGGATACGTGCGCATCGACTTTGACGGCCACACCGTAACTGCAACACTCGAAAGCGTTTAGATGAGCAAGATCGGCTTCATATGGGTGGGCAAGCTCAAGGAGCCGTTTTCCAGGGACGGGTGCGCCCATTACTGGAAAAAGCTTTCCCGGTTCTTCCAGCTCGAAGAGTCCGTCATCAAGGACGCGCCCGGCAAACTGCCCCCGGCAGATAAAAACAAGGTCGAGGGCGAACGCATCCTTTCCAAGGTCAAACCGGGCGACATCCTGATCATCCTGGATGAATTCGGCGAACGGCTGACCTCCCGGTCGCTGGCGGAAAAGGTCCAGAAATGGACCGACGCGCCCAACCAGCGGCCCGTATTCGTCATCGGCGGTCCCTTTGGCCTGTCCGACGAGATCAAGCAGGCCGCCCGCCATTCCATCCGCCTCAGCGATATGACCCTGCCCCACGAACTGGCCCGGCTGCTGCTCCTGGAACAACTCTACCGCGCCGGGACCATCCATAAAAACATGCCCTATCACCACGATTAAAGGAGAGTTCTCATGCTTGATATCGCCTACCTGGAACGCGTGGCCAACTATTTCGAGTCCGGCGACTGCAAATTCGAATTCGAGAACGGCGAGGAAGAACGCCGCATGCTCATCATCGACTTTCTCGAACACCTCATGGAACTGGGCGAACAGGCCGACGAACTGGCCACCAAGCTGATCTTCAAGGACGCGTATGCATCCCTGACCAATGAGGAAGGGGCGGCCAAAGCCGAAGCTGCCGAAGAGAACGAGGAAAAATAGCGGAGCACCACAAGAGAGGGAACGCCTTTTCAGCACAGTTTCCCCGCTTATTCAAAAATGCAAGCCCTGCCGTGCCTTCTGACACGGCAGGGCTTTTCTTTTGACTATCGGCGGCCCAGATCTTTTTTGACAATCCCGGAGCAGACTTCAACAGAGCCGCTTCTGCACGCAAGGCGGTGCTATACGCGCTTGAGTGATTCCGGGCCGTGCAGACCGCCCAATCGAACCAGGGCCAGGAGGGAAAGCGCCAGGGAGAGGGCAACGCCGATATAACTGAAATCCTTCTGTTCCGTGATGGCGGCCACAAGACCGCACAGCCCGCCGAGAACGATGGCGCTCAACATGACACGGGCATTGACGACCCGCTTGCCGTGAGCAAGGATCGCCACTCCCAGGGGCGCGACAACGCCGCAGACATAGATATCGTTTGCCGCGAGCAACAGGGAAAGAATGGAGCCGCCGGAGTTGGCGATGGCTAGGGCACCGATGCCGATGACCGCCATGAGCAAGCGGCAGCGAACCAGATTGGTGCCGCCGATGAGATCGTGTTCGAGGACCGTGGCGGCTGTGATGAGGCAGGAGTCCGCTGAGGAAATGATGGTCGACAGCAGGGCGAAAAGCAGGAGTGTTCCGGCCCATCCCGGCATGGCCGAGGGGACCACCTGTGTCAGTATCGAGTCCGTATTTGTCCCGGCAGGGGCAAGTCCGCGGGCATAGAGTCCGATGCAGACGATGACAACGGCACAAAGAGCGATTCCCACGGCACCGCAAAGCGCTCCCCGTTTGGCCTGCACTGCGTCTCGCGCGGTGAACAGGCGGCCGAACAGCATGGGGCAGATCACGTAACTGCCGCCGACGATGAGCATGAAGTAGCTCCATTTGGAGAGCGGGAAGGCTTCATTGGTGAACTGGAGCGGGATGTCGGACAGGGACACCGACGAGGCATTCCCCACGAAATAGAGAGCAAAGAGCAGTCCCACGGCAACAATGGCGAATTGCACCACATCACTCTTGAGAATCGAGTTCTGGCCGCCCAACGCAGTATACCCGGAGATGAACACGGCGCAGGCGATGAGTGCTGTCTGGTACTCCATGCCCGAGATGGATACCGTGACCTTGGCAGCCGCAATATACTGTGCGGCAAGGATGGAGGCCCATGCCGGAATGATGACGAGCGCCATGATCCGGCGAGCCGCCAAAGAGATATACCGCTCGGCCATGTCAGGCAGGCTGTACACGTTGCTGTTGCGAACCTTGTTTGCAAAAACAACTCCGAGGACCACCAGACCGATCGCACCGGACCCAAGCCACCAGATGGCGGGAGTGCCGACGGAATACGCCAGCCCGGTCATGCCGATGGTCGCCGAAGCCCCCACACAGGAGGCAACTATGGAAATGCTGATGACTGTCGCGCCGTACCGGCGTCCGGCCACCACAAACTCTTCAAAATCCTTGCGCTGAACGAATTCATACACGCCAATGGCAATGAAAAGGAGACAATAGATTACAAGAAGGACCATTCTTTTCTCATTTATTCGTAGTTTGATCGATGGCCTGGGCCACAACACTGCCGATATGGACGATTTCTTCTTCGGAAATACTGTATGGCGGCATCATGTAAATGAGCTTGCCAAAGGGGCGAAGCCACACGCCGTTTCTGACAAAGAACTCCTGCAGGCGCGTGACGTTCACCGGGGCGCACATTTCCACGACACCAATGGCCCCCAGGGTGCGCACGTCGGCTACGCCGGGCAGGTCGCGGCACGAGAGAAGCGCCTTGTTCAGCCACATTTCAATGTTGCCCACCCGCGACTGCCAGTCTGATCGCGCAAGCAGATCAAGGCTGGCAACGGATACGGCGCAGGCCAGGGGGTTGCCCATGAACGTGGGACCGTGCATGAGAACGCCGCCGTCAGCAGAGACGGTACGGGCCACCTCGCTGGTGGACAGGGTCGCGGCAATGGTCATGGTGCCGCCGGACAGGGCTTTTCCCACGCACATGATATCCGGCGCAATGCCCGCCCAATCGCATCCGAACAGCTTGCCGGTACGCCCGAACCCGGTGGCGATTTCATCAGCGATGAGCAGGACCCCGTGCCTATCGGCCAGACCCCGGAGGGCGCGCAGGTATTCCGGGTGGTAAAAATGCATACCGCCCGCACCCTGGACGATCGGCTCGATGATGATCGCGGCCACTTCGTGGCTGTGTTTTTCCAGCAGACGCGTGATCTCCTGAAGAGAGCCGGGGTCGAACGGCTGGTCAAAGCGGCAGTCAGGCCGGGGGGCAAAAACCTGTTTGGGCAGCAGGTTGGAAAACACATGGTGCATTCCGCCATGGGGATCACAAACGGACATGGCCCCGCAGGTGTCGCCGTGATACCCGCCCCGCACGGTAAGCAGCCGGGTTCGACCCGACTGCCCGTTTGCCTGCATGTATTGCATGGCCATTTTGATGGCGACCTCGACACTCACGGAGCCGGAGTCTGCCAAGAACACATGGTCGAGCCCCTCCGGCGTCATCCCCACCAGCCTGCGCCCCAGCTCCACAGCCGGCTCGTGGGTCAGCCCCCCGAACATGACATGACTCATGCGCCCGATCTGGCTGCGCATGGCCCGTTCCAGCTCAGGATGCCCGTATCCATGAATGGCGCACCACCACGAGGCCATGCCGTCAATCAACTCACTGCCGTCATCAAGAACGATGCGCGTTCCGTGGGCAGACCGGACCTTGACCGTGGGCAGGGGATTGGTGGCTGAAGTATACGGGTGCCACAAATGGTCGCGGTCGAACGCCAAGTCCTCGTTCGTTGATTTAAAAACAGAGGGCAACCTGTCCACGGCTTGGGCCAAAAGGCAGACCACTTGCCGGTCGCGTTCCCCTTGGTCTGCCGCAAACGGAATGTCCGCCAGGACCGCGACATCCCCATGACGTGCAATGGCCGCAATGTTGTCGGCCCGCAGCGCCAGGTCTCCACCCCGGGAAGGGCTGGTGTTGGTCACCACGACTCCGGCCACGTTCAAACCACGGTTGCGCACGGCTTCAATGGTCATCAGCGTGTGGTTGATCATGCCGAGCCTGTTGTCGGCCACGATGATGACCGGCAGGAAAAGACGGTGCATCAGGTCGAGCATGGTCTGCCCGTCATTGAGGGGAACCGCAACGCCTCCCGCACCCTCCACGAGAATCAGGTCGTGGTTCCGCCCCTTGTTGCATATTTCCTGAACCAACTGATCGAGGACCAGCGAGTCTCCCGCGCGCTTCGCCGCCAGGTGGGGAGAGCAGGCCGGAACATACTTTCGGCAACACGCGTCAGGGTATCCGCCCGGAAAATGGGGGACGTTCAAACGGGCGTATTCCAACACGTCTTCCGCGACCAGAACGTTGTTCTTTTCCACGCATCCGGTCTGCACCGGCTTGACGGCCAGCGCCTTATGCCCCGCATCGGCAAGGGCCCGCAGAAGCCCTGCGCAAACACATGTCTTGCCGACACCGGTGTCAGTGCCGGTAATGAAATATCCTTTCATGGTACCTTTTTGGGGAGAATTTAAGGATGAATGTTCGGAGTTCTTAGCGACAAAATTCCCGAAAGGCAAACATGTGAAAGAACAGCCCGGACCCTGATTTGTCGCTGGACTCTCCCTGGCTCCTATGCTTGGATCACGCCCATGAGTTTGAAAATCGCACAGCAAAAAATCCTTGCAGGTAAACGCCTCTCCGATTCCGACATACACTATATTCTTGAACTGCCCGCCGAACGACTGGGGGAGTTGCTTGAATGTGCACACACTATTCGCAAAACGCATTTCGGCGGCCAGGTCTCATTGTGTGCCATTGTCAACGCAAAGTCCGGCACCTGCTCCGAGAATTGCTCCTTTTGCGCCCAATCCGGTTTCCACAAAACGGACAGCCCGGAATACCCCTTGCTCCCCGCGGAAGAGATTGCCGCGGCCGGGGCAGCGGCCCGCAAACACGGGGTAACCCGATTCGGTGTTGTCGCAAGCGGCAAACGGGTCGGCGAGGCCGATTTGCTCGGATTCGCCAGGGGCATAAAACTCCTGGCTGATATGGGTTTGTCCCCTGACATCTCGCCCGGGATTCTGGACCGGCCGCAACTCGTTGCATTGAAGAAATCAGGTCTTCAAGGGTACCATCACAACCTGGAGACATCCGCAAGCTTCTTTCCGAAGATGTGCACCACGCATACCTACGATGAAGACGTGCGCGCCGTGCGCGCCGGGCTTGATGCCGGACTGTACGTCTGTTCCGGCGGGATTTTCGGCATCGGCGAAAGCTGGGACGATCGCGTGGAGCTGGCCCTGCTCCTCGCAGAGCTTGGCGTCCCTTCGGTACCCATGAACTTCCTGCACCCCATTCCGGGGACGCCGCTCCAGGACCAACCGATTCTGAAGCCTGAGGAGGCCCTCAAGATCGTTGCGCTCTATCGCTTTCTGCTCCCGGACAGGGCGTTACGCATCTGCGGGGGACGACTCACGGTCTTCGGAAAAGCAAGAAAGGCAGAGCTTCTGAAGGCCGGGACCAGCGGCCTCATGGTGGGCAACTATCTGACCACCAAGGGCGGTGATGCCGCTTCCGACCTGACGGACATCAGCACGGCGGGACTGGTCGTTTCCTCGTAACCTCACGCCTTTTCACCCGGCCAATCACACCCCGAAAAAACGGGTTGCGCCCCGATGGGCACAACCCGTTTACAGTCTTCAAGCGACACACCAGGGTGGCGGGCATCCCATAGGATTGCCCCGGCCCCGGCCAATGGAGACGTCTAATTGACCAGCTTGGCCAAATCCGCCTCGCGGATTTCCTTGCGTTTGATCTTGCCCGAAATGGTCTTGGGCAACTCAGAAACGTAGTCGATGACCCGGGGATACTTGTAGGGCGCGGTCAGTTCGCGCACAAAGGCCTGGAGTTCCTTGGTCAGCTTCTCGTTGCCTTCGTAGCCGGGCGCGAGCACGACAGTGGCCTTGACCAGTTGGCCGCGCACCTCGTCGGGCAGACCGGTGACAGCGGCTTCGATGACCGCATCGTGGGCCACCAGGGCTGATTCCACCTCAAAGGGTCCGATGCGGTAGCCCGATGATTTGATCAGGTCGTCGGTCCGGCCCATGAACCAGAGATACCCGTCCTCATCGGCCCAGGCCTTGTCGCCGGTATGATACCAGCCGTCGAACTTGACGGATGCGGTCTTTTCCGGCTCGTCCATGTAGGAATCGAACAGCCCCATCACGGGCTTGTCAATGCGGATGCAGATTTCACCCTCTTCGCCCTGGGGAACCTTGTTGCCCTCCTCGTCCATGAGCGCGATATCCCAACCGGGCACAGGCTTGCCGATGGAACCGGGCTTGGGCGTCATGAACTTGAAGGTGGCCACCTGCAAGGTGGTCTCGGTCTGGCCGTATCCCTCATAGATGGGCATGTTGAAGGCTTTTTCCCAGGCGAGAAAGACAGAATCGTTCAGGAGCTCGCCCGCCGTGGTGCAGTGCCTGAGCGCGGAAAGGTCATACTTGGAGAGATCCTCCCGCACCAGAAAGCGATAAATCGTGGGAGGTGCGCAGAAGGTGGTGATCCCGTTCTCCGCCACGATCTTGAGCAGGGCGGCCGGGTCGAACTTGCCCCGGAAATCCCATACGAACACGATGGCCCCGGCCATCCACTGGCCGTAGAACTTGCCCCAGACAGACTTGCCCCAACCCGTATCGGACACGGTCAGGTGCACGTCCCCGTCCTCAAGATCGTGCCACAGGGCGCCCGTGGTGTAATGGGACGCTGCGTACTTGTAATTGTGCATCACCATCTTGGGCAGGCCGGTGGTGCCGGAGGAAAAGAATATGACCATGGGGTCGTCGCCGCCCGGAGAATCCGAAGTGCGCGGGAAGGCGGCGTCGCCGGTGGCCATGAGTTCCTCATAATCGAGCCAGCCGTCATTGGTCTTGCCGTCGATCTGCACGAACAGCTTCAAGCCGGGGCATTCCCCCTTGGCCTCGTCCACGCGCTCGACAATGCTATCCTCGCAGATGATGGCGGAGATGCCCGCATAGTTCACCCGCTGGGAGATGTCCTTCTTGGTCAGCAGCGAAGGGGACGGAATGGGCAACGCACCGATGCGGTGCAGGGCGAGCATGGTCGTCCAGTATTCCATGCGACGATAGACCACCAGCATGACCCGATCGCCCTTCCTGACGCCCTTTTTGACCAGCGCATTGGCCAGGCGGCAGGACGTCTTCTGGAAAAAACCGAAATCGAATTCGCGGCGAACCCCGGCGTCGTCAACGTGGATCAACGCGGTCTTTGCAGGCTCCAGCGCGTCCAGAACGTCAAAGGCAAAGTTGAAATTATCAGGGCATTCCGGCGTATATTTGGCGCACAGCTTTTCGTAGCTGGCGTATTCTTCCTTGGTAAACATGCTTCTTTCTCCGTGATTCAGATCAATTTTCGAGATTTTTTCCGCAACCAAAAATCGCAAACTTGTTCCGGGCGGGCCGTAAAATCCGACCAGCCCTAAAGAATCACATCGAGAAAACGAACCGGCTTGCCGTCCAGACCGCGCAGGGCGTGGGGGGTTTCCGAGTTGAAATAGAGGGAATCGCCGACCTCGACAATGATGGGTTCGCCGTCCATGCGGACCTCAAGACGGCCTTCCAGCACGTACATGAATTCCTGCCCACGGTGGGAGGTTGCGACCATCTCGTCGGCGGACTTGGGCGGGACCGTGATCAGAAACGGCTCCATCTCGCGCCCGGCAAACTTGTAGCCCAGGGATTTGTAGTCGTAATCCTTGCGCCGGTCCACGGCAAACCCCTCGTCCTTGCGCACCAGGGAGTAGGACTTCAGATGCGGCTCGCGCCCTGAAATGAGCGTGGTCAGATCGACACGGCAAAGCCGCGACACATCCAGCATATACCCGACCGGAATCTCGACCGTGCCGGATTCATAGGCCACGACCTTGTTCTCGGACACGCCGAGCAGGTCGGCCATTTCCTTGGGAGTCCAGCCGACGCCTTCACGAACGCCTGTCAAACGAGGCGCGATTTCCTTGTACTGTTCCACTTCATACCTCCTGGAAGAAATGCCTCCGGCGGCTTAAGAGCCCTTTGAAAAGGGTTCTTAAGAATCTCCGAAACTTTTTGTCGCCGCGCCGTTTCGGCGCGGGAATTTATCCATAAAGGAGCAAAAAAACACCTGTTCTGTCACAATGCGCCGCCATCTCACCTGTTCACCCCAACCAACCTACCATTGCGGCGCGCCAAAAAGTCCTGGAAGGGGGACCGGGGGAAACCTCTTTCAAGAGGTTTCCCCCGGATTCATACATCATAACCCTACGCGTCCGGCCACAGTTGGGCGGCCAGGTCGCGCAATTTATATTTCTGGATCTTGCCCGAGGCGGTCATGGGATAATCGGTCACAAAGGTGACGTACTTGGGAATCTTGTACCGGGCAATCTTGCCGCGACAGTAGTCGATGACGTCTTCCGGTTCCAGGTCCACGCCTTCCTTGCGGATGACGAACGCCCCGACTTCCTCGCCGAATTTTCCGCTGGGAACACCCGCCACCTGCACATCCAGGATACCTTCCATGGAGTAGAGGAACTCCTCGATCTCCCGCGGATAGATATTCTCGCCGCCCCGGATGATCATGTCCTTGAGGCGGCCTGTGATGGACAGGTAACCGTCCTCGTCCATGACGCCGAGATCGCCCGAATGGAGCCAGCCCTCGTTGTCGATGGCCGCGGCTGTGGCCTTCTCGTTATTGTAGTAGCCCTTCATGACGTTGTACCCCCGGCAGCAGACCTCGCCCTGAATGCCAGGAGCACATTCCTCGTTGGTTTCGGGGTCAACGATCCGGACCTCCACTTCGGGCATGGCCCGGCCCACGGTCTCGGTCATGTGTTTCAGGGAATCGCCTACCACGGTCTGGCTCATGACGGGAGAGGACTCGGTCAGGCCGTAGCAGATGGTGATCTCGCGCATGTTCATCTTGTCGATGACCCGCTTCATGACCTCCACGGGACAAGGCGAACCGGCCATGATGCCGGTGCGCAGGGAGGAATAGTCGAAGCGCTCGAACAACGGATGGTCGAGCATGGCGATGTACATGGTGGGCACGCCGTACACGGCGGTACATTTTTCCACGTCGATGGCCGCCATGACATCCAGAGGCACGAAATCCTCCTTGATGACCATGGTCACGCCATGATTGACGCAGGCCAGCACGCCGAGCACGCAGCCGAAGCAATGGAAGAGCGGCACGGTGAGACAGAGCCTGTCCCCGGCCCGGAAGTTCTGGTTCTTTCCGATCCAGTAACCGTTGTTGCCGATATTGTAGTGGGTCAGCTGCACGCCCTTGGGGAACCCCGTGGTCCCGGAGGTATACTGCATGTTGACCACATCATGCGGGTCAAGGGAGGCCTGACGCTGTGCGTAGTCCTCGTCTGACACCATGGCCGCCATGGCCTGCAGTTCGGGGATGGAATACATGCCCCGGTGCTTCTCATGGCCCAGATAGAAAACCCGTTTCAGATGGGGAAACTTATCGGTCTTGAGCTGGCCGCGTTCCTGGGTGCGCAGTTCCGGGATCTGTTCATAGGTGGTGGTCAGATAATCGTGATCGCGGTACTGGCCGATGATGAACAGGTTCTCGCTCTCGGAATGCTTGAGCAGGTATTCCACCTCGTGTGACCGATAGTGGGTGTTGACCGTGAGCAGTATGGCCCCGATCTTGGCCGTTGCGAACTGAAGCGCCACCCAATAGGGGACGTTGTTCGCCCAGAGGGCGACCTTTTCGCCCTTCTGCACGCCCAGGCCCATGAGGCCTTTGGCGATGGTGTCCGTCAGTTCATCGAATTCTTTGTATGTCAGACGAAAGTTGCGGTCCACGTAGACCACGGCTTCCTGGTCGGGATACTTTTGCGCCGTCTCCCTCAACAACTGGCCGAGGGTGATTTCTCGAAGTGCACTCATGACCACCGCCTATTCCGGGAAGTAGAGGACGGCGTAAATTTCGGCCTTCTCGTTACCTTCACAGGCCACGTTGTGCGGCACTATGGAATTGAAATAGGTGGAATCGCCCGGTTCAAGCACCTTCCGTTCCTGACCGTACTTGATACGCACCTTGCCGGAATGCACGACGATGAACTCCTCTCCCTCATGGGAGGAGAGCGTGTCGTCCCTGGCGGACTCGGGCATCAATTCGATGAAGAACGGCTCCATGTGGCGATCGGTCTTGCCCTTGCCCAGCGAATGGAATTTCAGACCGGCTTCCTTGCCGCCGGGGTGCATGACCAGCTCTTCTTCGCGGTCGGCCATACGGACGATCAGCGGATCGCTGGATACGTGGTCATCCAAAAAGGTTCCCAATCGCACACCCAAGGCACGGGCCAACTTCACCAGGGGCCGCAGGGAAGGATACATGTCCTCATCTTCAACGGCGCGGATAAAATCTTCGGTCAGGGTGGTCCTGTTTGCCAGGTCCTCGATGGTCAATTTCTGTTTTTCCCGGTAGGATCGGATTCTGTTTCCGATTGTACTCATTGCTCTTCTCCGTTCTCATTGGCACATGTGTAGCAGCAGTAGACTGTTTATGGATTGTAATTGGTACGTCCGTCGCTCCTGCCTGTATCGGATATGGCCCCGATTGTCACCACCATGCAAAACATTCCTCCCCGAGGATGAGATTTGTTGCCAATGCCGATGGGCAGGTGTATCTTGATCTTTCCCACTGTTTCAAAGAACAAGAGGCTACCCAAGTGACCCCTGACGAAAAGCGGCCCACCGAAGAAACAAGCCCGGAACCGGCACCGCCTGCCAGGCAGACCATCCGTGCCGAAATTCCTGCCGACGTCGAAATCGAAAAGATTTCCGGCGCCTTTTCTTCACAGACCATGCTCAAGGTCGGCACCGGCACCACCCAGCGCAAGGCCATTCAGAAAGCATTCTGGTTCGCCGAAGAAGGGCCGCCGGATGCAAAGGGGGGCCGCATTGTCCTGGTTCAGCCGCTGAACAACCACAATATCCCGTCCGGCCCCAAGGAAGAGGTGCCCCTGCCCGACTTCCTCAGCCGGTTCAGCCCGGAATTGGAGTATTACCAGGCCGAGGTCTATCCGAAAATGCGGGAGCTCAACTCCACCCTGAAACGGGCAGAGGAACAACGAGATCAGGGAGCCTTGTATTCCGCCCAGTTCGAATTCGAGGCGGCCCTCAACTTCGACGAGCAAAACGTGCGCGCCAATTTCGGCCTCGGTTTGACCTACATGGCCAGGGGCGAGCCGGAAAAGGCAGCCGACATCTTCGAGCGCGTGGTCACCCTGGATGCGGCCTTCACCCCGGAACACAAGCACCTGTTCAACGAGTTCGGCATCAACCTGCGCAAATCCAAGCTCACGGACCAGGCCGTGGACTACTATAACCGCGCCCTGGAGATCACTCACGACGACGAGAACCTCTACTACAACATCGCCCGCGCCTATTTTGAACGCGGCGACAAGGACGACTGCCGGGAAAACCTGAACAAGGCCCTCGAACTCGCCCCGGACATGGAAGTCGCTCGGAAATTTCTGGAGTACCTCGACAAAGAGGAGACATGACGGCCATGTGCCTCACCCTTGACCGGGTCTGCTTCGCCTACCCAGGCGGCCCCACCATCCTGCAAAACGCCAGCCTGACCTTCAAGCAGGGGGAGTATCATCTTGTGCGCGGCCCGTCCGGTTCCGGCAAGTCCACCCTGCTCCGGCTGCTCTGCCGACTGGAAGAAGTCCAGGACGGGACCATCACCTTCAACGACAGCCCGTTGCCGGATATCCCCCCGGCCGAACTGCGCCGCAGCGTGGCTTACGTGCAACAGATGCCCACCCTGCTGACCGGCACCGTTCGGGACAACCTCTTGCTGCCCTTCGCTTTCAAGGCAAATTCAGGGCTTCCCCGCCCCACTGACCGAACACTGACCGATCACCTTGATTCTTTCCTGCTCACCGGCATCACCCCTGATTCGAATGCGTGCAAACTGTCAGTGGGGCAGGCCCAACGCATCTGCCTTATCCGCAGCCTGCTGCTCTCGCCCGAGGTGGTGCTTCTGGACGAACCCACCGCATCCCTGGACGCCAAGTCCGCAGCCGTGGTTCTGGACAAGACAAGAGAACTCGCCGAAAGCAATGTGACCGTCATCATGATTTCCCACTCTGAAACCGTTCCCAAAGGCGTGACCAATACCGTCACGGTCGCAGACAAGGGGCTGGCCCTGCAATGACCCCGCACATCATCGAGATAGGCCCGTTTCAACTCGTTCTCTGCCTCGGCTTCGTGCTCCTGGCGGGCATCACCTCCATGATCAACAAGCTCGGCCTCGGACGCGACCTGCTCGTCGGCACGGTCCGCACCTTTGCCCAGCTCTTCCTCATGGGCTACGTGCTCAAATTCGTCTTCGAACTGAAGCTCATCTGGCTGGTCCTGCTCATGTTCCTCTTCATGGTGGCCGCTGCCGTGCACACCATTCGGGGGCGGGTCAAGGAGCGGTCCGTGCCGTTCGTCATCCCCACCTTCCTCTCCATGATCATCACTTACACCCTGGTCTCCATGATGGTTACCGGTGTGATCGTGGGTGCAAAGCCGTGGTGGACACCGCAATATTTCATCCCCCTGGCAGGCATGATCGTAGGCAATTCCATGACCGCCATTTCCATCTGCCTGGAACGACTCTTCTCGGACCTGAAATCGCGCCGGGGCGAAGTAGAAATGAAGCTCGCCTTGGGTGCCGACTTCCGCGAGGCGTCCCAGGATATTCTCGGCAACGCCGTGCGCGCGGGCATGATCCCGTCCATCAACTCGCTCATGGCCGTGGGGCTGGTCTCGCTGCCCGGCATGATGACCGGCCAAATCCTTTCGGGGACCGACCCGCTCATCGCCATCCGCTACCAGATCGTGGTCATGCTGATGTTGGTTGCTTCAACATCATTGGGGGCCTTGATTGTGACCAATCTGGTCCGCAAGCGGTGTTTCTCGAAAGGGCAGCAATTGCTTCTGCGGTAGCGTCTCCCCGATTCTACCGCGGGAGGCATTGTTTGGGGCTTGCCGCCCCAAAGGCATTCCATGTCCTTCTTCGCGGATGTGTGCGTGTTCCCCTTTCAGCAAGTCTGAAGAAGAGCCGTCGCTCATCGCTCCTCCATGTTTTTTTTCTGCCCTCCCGGCGGGGTTCTTTTTTGGCTGAGCCGCCCCAAAAAAGAACCAAAAAAATGCGGCTTTGGATTTTGGCCGCCCGGTGATCGGCGGCAAGAAGCTGATCGATTCGGGGTGGC
>NZ_QTZO01000022.1 GCF_004025585.1 Pseudodesulfovibrio sp. S3 | reverse complement strand
ATGATGGTCCAGCTCCACAGGGACATGCATCCCAGGAAGAGCAACACCATCTTCACGGCCAGGGTCGCTCCCATCAACAGGGTCAGGATATCGTTGTCAGGCAAAAAATTCATGGTTGCACCTATGCGCGTTTGCGGTCGATTCTGCGGGTTTTTTGAGCGCTGCTCTGTCTGTAAACCCCGACAGGCGAGAAAGCAAGGGGGATATCCTTTTGGAAGGGCTGGTTTTTCAGACAGTTGCAGTCGGCAATGAGGAGAAGCGGGCAGTTGAAAGAATGAAGTGAGTGAATGATATATTTATTATAAGGCTTGTCCTGTTAGTTGGTTGTGGGTATGCAGAATTGATGGTCCTGGAAAGTGCATATTGAACTAAATTAGAGATTTCGGAGGCGAGTGTGAAGGTATTGATCCTGGCCGGAAAAGATGTTGATACGCAATCGGTCAGCGCTCATTTTAAAGACCACGACTGTGCCTTGGTTCAGTGTGCAACGGTTTCCCGCGGGGTCCGCCGCCTGGAAAGGGACGATGCAGAGCTGGTCCTGCTTGCCCCTGATGCCGGAGACACTACCTGGCCCCGCACCATCAGCCGCATTCGTGAGGAATATCAGCGGCGGGTGATCGTCCTGCTTCAGGATGAGGGGGGCGAGGCGCAGGCTCTGGAATCCGGCGCATTCGACTGCTTCAGTTTTGGCGATGATGTGACGGGCTGTCTTGCCAGCAGCCTTCGACACCTGCAAAGCCAAATGGTGCTTGAGCAGCAGTTGTCGCGGGAAAGGGCTACTCTGGAGTGGATGGAAATCAGTGACGCCTTTGGCAGTTGGGAGATGGGTGCGGACGGCAAGGTCCACTGGTCGCAGGGGCTTCTGCGGATATTGGAAAAGGAAGGGTGCTCGCTGGACAGCGGTTTTTCAGGCCTGCGGCAATGCGTTTACCAGGATGATCTGGAGATATTCGACCGTGCCAATGAGGCCACCTTTGAACGGGGGTGGCCCCTGGATTTCGAGTATCGGGTGCGTGGCGACGGCAAGGTTCGCCATTTGCATGTCAAGCGGGAGGTGGAACTGGATTCCGGGGGCAAGGTGATCCGGGCATACGGCATGGCCCGTGACGTGTCCCTGCAAAAGGAATTCGAGGAACTCCTGTTTCGCCGGGACGCCATTTTGCAGGTCCTGGCAAATTTTGTAAGCCGTTTCCTGCGCACGGCGGATTGGGACAAAGGCATCGCCGATGCTTTGGATAATATGGGCAAAGTCGTGGATGTCTCCAGGATTTTTCTTTTCCGGAAAGACGGCCAACGAGCCAGTGAAGAAACCCTGTCCATGGTCCACGAGTGGGTAGGCGAGGGGGTTGCTCCTCTCAAAAATCGGCCTGAACTCCAGGGGCGGGATTTCTTTCTCCAATATGATTCCTGGCGGGCCGCCATGCTCAGGCAAAAGATCGTTGCCGGTCACGTCAGGCATTTTCGCAAGGTAGAACGGGCATTTTTCGATAGCACCGGGGCCAAATCAGTCATGATCGTGCCGGTTTTTGCAGGCAATATCTGGTGGGGGCTGCTCGGACTTTCGGAACACCGTCAGGAAAGGGACTGGCTGCCCGTGGAGATAGAGTCGATGACGTTGGCCGCCAATCTTTTCGGTTCAGCCATCCATTACGGCCTCATGAGCGACAAGTTGATCGCAGCCAACCGGTCCGCAGAGGAGGCGTCGTCCCTGGCGTTGGAGGCGAACATGGCGAAGTCCATGTTCCTGGCCAATATGAGCCATGAGATTCGGACGCCCATCAGCGGCGTTCTGGGCATGGCTGAAATGATGATCACCACCGGGCTTACGAGCGAGCAGCGCGAGCATATGGATATGATCCGGGATGCTGCGAAATCCCTGTTGCATATCGTCAACGACATCCTCGACATATCCAAGATCGAAGCGGGCAAGATGGAGCTCAAGCCCGAGGATTTCACGTTCCGCTCCTCCCTGGCCACCAGTGTCCGTTCCTTCGGGCCGCAAGCCGAACTGAACAACCTGGTTTTTCAGTACAGGGTTGCCGACGACGTGCCCGCCCGGCTCAACGGCGACCCGGACAGATTGGGGCAGGTCTTGTGGAACCTTATCGGCAACGCCCTCAAGTTCACCGAACGCGGATTGGTGGAGTTGACCGTGGAGGTGTCCAAACGGGAAAAGGATCGCATTTGTTTACTGTTCAAGGTGCGCGATACCGGCGTGGGCATTCCCGAAGAGAAGCTTGGTGCCGTTTTCGACAGTTTTACCCAGGCGGACAGTTCCCTGCGCAAGAAACATCAGGGAACCGGCCTGGGCCTGACCATATCCCGGCAACTGGTCAACATGATGGGGGGGGAGATCGGTCTTGAGAGCACCGTCGGCCAGGGCAGTACGTTTTTTTTCACCGCCTGGTTCCGGGCTGTGGAGAATCAGGAGGCTGTGGCCGAGGATGTTCTGAAGCCGCAGGCGCCCGAGACGCTCCACCTGAACATCCTGCTGGCCGACGACAACCCGATGAACCGGAAATACCTGAAACATTTCCTGACCATGTTCGGTCATACCATCGTCACGGCGGAGAATGGGCTTGAGGTCTTGAGCATTCTTGAGGCCAGGGGGCGGGAGATCGATCTTGTGCTCATGGACGTTCAGATGCCGGAAATGAGCGGTATTGAGGCGACCAGGGCCATCCGTGAATCCGACGGCAGACTCTATGACCGGAGCCTGCCGGTCATCGCCCTGACGGCCTATGCAATGATGGGGGATCGGGAGCGGATGCTGGACAGCGGCATGGACGACTATGTCAGCAAACCGGTGGACATGCATAAGCTGTCCGAAGCGATCGTCCGTAGCATGGCGGGCAGGAGCAAAGCCTCCAGGGGCGCTGTCCGGAAGGCGGCTGCAGCCCCTCCGCTGCCACGGCAGGCAATCCCGGAATCGAAACCCGTGAAATTGGATATGGAAGCCCTGACCCAACGTTTTTCCGGGAATATGGAATTGTTCAAGGACATCCTTGATCTCTTTCTGCTTGAAGCCCGGCAAAAGCTGGATGACCTGGACAATGGCCTTGCGGCCGGGGATCTCAAAAGTGTGGGGGAGGCTCTGCATTCCATCACCAATATATCCAGTCATGTCCTGGCCATGGAGGTGGTACGCCTGTCCAGGGTGTTGGAAAAGAAATGCTACTCCGGTGAAATGGAGGTGGTCGTGGCCGGGGTGAAAAAGCTCAGGCCACGCTTCATAGCCTTGGTCGGGGCCGTGGAGGTCGCAGCGAACGAATTGTGACATCCCGTTGCCTTTTCAGACCTGAACGAGTAAGTTTGCTGACCGGTTCCATTTCGGAAGCCGCAGGAGCAGGAGGTGGAGGATGCTGGTCAGAGATTGGATGACAGTCAATGTCATTTCCCTTGGTGTCAATTCGTCGGTATTGGATGCGGCCGAGATATTGAGAGAGAAGAATATCAGGCAGTTTCCGGTCATCGACAGCCGGGGTACCCTGGTGGGCATCGTGTCCGATCGGGATATCCGTGACGCCATGCCTTCCAAGTTCATTCCAGGCGACCTTGCGATGGAACGGGGCGGCGGTCTTTACACCCTGACTGCCGGGGACATCATGACCCAGGACCCCATTTCCGTGACTTCGGATGCGGCCATGGCCGGAGTGGCCGAGATTATCGTCAAACACAAGGTTGGCGGCCTGCCGGTGGTGGACGGCGGCAAGATGATCGGCATCATCACCCAGGCTGACGTGCTCCGTTTCCTGTGCGCCACCTCCGGTTTTGCCCAGGGGGCTCAGTTCTGCATACGCATGGACGACCGGCAGGGGTTCCTGCCTGATCTCCTCTGTGAAATGAAGGATCTGGACGTTGTCTTTACCAGTGTGTTCACGGCTGTCGATCCCGGCCATGCCGGTTCGCGCAATGTCTATGTATCCATAGCGGATATGGGCGACAGGGGAGTGGAGGATGTGGTCGAGTCCTTACACAGTAAATACGAAATTTTGTTCTACGTGATCGAAGGCGTGACCGTGGATATGGTCTGAAATCCCCGAAAAAAAGAAAAACGAGGTCGTCCGGATGTGTTTACAGCCGGACGACCTCGTTTTTTGTTGCGGGACAGGTCAGTCCTGTAGGGCTTTTTTGACGACGTCCACCAGTTTTCGGGTGTCGATGGGCTTGGTGAAGGTGTCCACCACGTCGTAGACCTTGGCCAGCTCCACGATGGCTTCGGGGTTGAATGCTTCACCGCCGGAAATGGCGATGAATTTGTGGGTGCTGTCTTCCTTGATCAGTTCACCCATAACCTGGAGACCGCCTTTCTTCGGCAGGAAAATATCAATGATGGACAAGTCCACATTGTTTTCCCTGCAGAGATGGATGGCCTCCTCTCCGTCTGCGGCCTCGATCACGGAGTAGCCCTCGGCTTCAAGCACGGATTTGAGCAGTTCCCTGATCATGGGGGCATCGTCAACTACCAGAATGGTTTTCATCATTGCGCTCCTTTACGCTTTCGGGAGAGGGCTTTCGTTGGTTTCCCAAAAGGCCGACTATGTATTTTAGCGTGGACTGTACTTCGGACTCAAGGGTTTTAAGACCTTTCTTTGCCGAGGAGGTGTCCTTTTGTTTGTATATGTATTCCATCTGCTCTGCGACGGTGCCCAACCGTTGCGCACCGACGGTCCTGGCCGACCCTTTTATCGAGTGGGCCAGTCGTTTTGCATTGTCCCAGTCCCTCTGGTCGTGGGCGTCGACCAATTCCTTCAATTCCAGGGGCACCTCCTGCAAAAACATTTCGTCCATGCGTGCAAGCAGTCGTTTTTGGCCTCCGAGCATGTCCAGGGCTGTTTCCCGGTCATAGGGCTTGTTGCTGCGGGGGGGAGAAGCGGCTGCTTCGGCCAATGCAGGGCTTCCGGCGGGGAGTACTCCGGTGGTCCTGGCAATGGCGCTGTAAAAGTCCTGTATACTGATGGGTTTGGAGATGTAATCGTTCATCCCGGCCTTCAGGAACCGTTCCCGATCTCCCTTGAGGGCGTATGCGGTCAAGGCCACAATGGGCACGGTCGGGTCGAGGGCGCCAGAGTTGGGATCGCGGATGGCGCGAGTTGCCGAGACGCCGTCCATGATCGGCATCTGTATGTCCATGAGCACGATGTCGAATGATTGCTCCTTGAGGGCGTTCAGGGCCTCCATGCCATTGTTCACGGCCAGCACTGTGTGGCCTCTTTCGTCCAGCAGGGCTGTGGCCAGTTTGCGGTTCAGGGGGTTGTCGTCTGCGAGCAGCACCTTGAGGTTGGGCAGATCCTGTATCTTCGCCTCGACGGATTCTTCCATGTCCCTGTTTATGTTTGTCGGGTCGCCGACCTTGAGGTCTATGGCAAAGGAAAAGGTACTGCCTTGACCTTCTTTGCTTTCCAGTTTGAGTTTTCCGCCCATGAGCTCCACCAACGATTTGCAGATGGCCAGGCCCAGCCCGGTCCCGCCGTATTTTCTGGTGACTGAATCGTCGGCCTGGAGAAAGGACCGAAAGATGTCCTGCTGTTTGTCTTTGGGGATACCCACGCCGGTGTCGGTGATCGAAAACTCCACCGTGACGGGATCGCCGTGCTTGAGGTCGGCAGGAGGCGAAATCTGAGAGGCGGTCACGTGAATGCCGCCGGTTTCGGTGAATTTGATCGCGTTCCCAACAAGATTGATAAAGATCTGCCGTAGACGCGAAGGATCGCCCACCAGTGCTTGCGGTAAAGTGTCGTCTACGCCGGAAGTCAGGTACAAGTCCCTGTCGAGGGCGGCAAGCGCATGCAGGTCCAGAGCTGTGGCCAAGGTCTGGCGCAAATCGAAGTCGATGTTCTCAAGGGTCAGTTTGTGCGCTTCGATCTTGGAAAAGTCGAGGATGTCATTGATGACGGAAAGCAGGGAATTGCCCGCTTCGATGACTCTTTCAAGGCAGTGATCCTTTCGTTCTTTGTCGCTGATGGACAAGGCCAGTTCGGACATGCCCAGTACCGCGTTGAGCGGGGTGCGGATTTCATGGCTCATGTTGGCCAGAAACGACGATTTTGCGCGAGTGGCTGCGTCCGCCTTTTCCATGGCTGTCACCAGCCGTTGGGATTTGTTGGTCAATTCGGTGTTGGCCCGTTCGAGTTCCTTGGTGCGCTGCCTGACCCTGTCTTCCAACTTGTCGTGAGCCTTTTTCAAGGCATCCTCGGCCCGCTGTCTGGCCGTGATGTCGATGCCGAGCACCATGATCATCCGTTCGCCGTTGGAGTCGGTCATCGGGCTGCATTGGAGGTGAAAGGTGCGCCCCTGGGCATCGGTCCAGTCCCATTCCATGGCCCGGTCGGTGCTCATGGATTCCATGGGTGGGCAACTGCTGCATGAACCGTTGGTACAGTTGAGAGTCTCTTTGCACAGCTTGTTCTTGGGACTGCCGAAATAGCGGCGGAAATACCTGTTGGCGTAGCGGATGGTCTGATCGGAATAGAGATGGTAAACGATGCCGGGCAGGGATTCCATGAAGAATATCTGTCGTTGCTGCTCCCGCCTGAGGTCTTCGTCCGTGCGCCGCAGTTTGGTCAGGTCCAGTGTGTGCACGGCCAGTCTGGCAACTTCGCCCCATGGATTGGCGACCGGGACGATGGAGTGCACCAGGGACCGTCCTTCGATCTCCTCTTCGAACCGCACGGCGCGCACTTCCTGGATGGCTTGAGTGACTTTGGCCCTGCGTGATTCTGCCGCCTCACTGGGCAGCAGTTCGTATATGTTGGACCGCTGGAGAGTTTCGCCGGGTTGGAGGTCAAACAGTTTTGAAGCTGCATCGTTGGCGGCCAGCACGTATCCGCTCACATCCATGACAAAGGCCGACTCCACCGAAGAGTCCAGCAACGCTTGCGATGTCTCATCCAAGGCAACGTAGGAGGTAGGGCGTGCGGGTTTCTTTTTGATCGGCATGATGCTCCGGTGATGCAACAGGGCTATCTGGTAAGTAAGTTGTAGGAAATCATCTCGTTTGGGTCAACGTGAATCCCCGGCAACCTGTTATAATCTGTATGGGGCAGGCGAGGCTGGGTTGCCATTTCCAGGAGTTTCCTTATCGTGAGCCGACCGTCTGAAGGAGGACTGTTTGGACTATCAGGGAATGATAATACGGCCGCCGAGCGAGGCCGGGAGTATTCTGCTTCAGGTTACCCTGGGATGCTCCCACGGCAAGTGCGCCTTTTGTGGTGCGTATCGGGAGAAACGTTTTGCCGTCAAGGATCGGGAAACCGTGCTCCGGGATATCCTGTTCGCCGCCCGGCACTGTGTCGACCAGCGACGTGTGTTCCTCTGCGACGGGGATGCCATGATCCTGCCGCAGAAAAATCTGCTCGATATTTTCGGCTTGATCCGCGAGCACCTGCCGTGGGTGACCCGTGTGGGCACATACGCCAACGCCAAGAGCCTGAACAGGAAGACCGACGCAGAGCTTGCCGCCTTGAAGGCGATGGGTCTGGGGATCGTCTACATGGGGCTGGAGTCCGGCGACGACGTGGTGCTGAAAGACATGGGCAAGAATGGCGATGTCGCGTTTATCGTGGAGCAGGGGAGACGCGCCCGGGCCGCAGGTTTCAAGCTCAACGTCACGGTCATAAACGGTCTGGGCGGGGTGGAGCGGTCCGCGATCCATGCCAGGGAGACGGCCCGCGCCCTGAGTCTGATGGACCCGGATCAGATAGGTGCGCTCAGCCTGATGCCGGTGCCGGGTACTCCGCTGTATGCGCGTTGGGAACGCGGGGAATTCGTATTGCCCGATGCGCGCGGCATTCTGGCCGAAATCCGTGAGATGCTGGCCGGGACAACATTGACGCGCGGCCTGTTCCTGGCCGATCATGCCTCCAACTATCTGCCGCTCAAGGTCCGTTTGCCCGCAGGCAAACAGGCCGCCCTCGACACCCTCGACCAGGCCTTGGCCGCCCACATCCCGCTCAGGGCCGAGTCGGCCAGACGTCTTTGATCGCTGCTTGGATTAACAGATGAACACCCCGTCCTTGACCACGTGCAGGGGAGTGTGGAGTATGCCTGGGTCAAGGGCCGGATCTCCCTGCACCACCAGGATATCCGCAATCCTGCCGGGCGAGAGCGTGCCCCTGTCCGTGAATCCGCAGGCCGCCGCCCCGGTGCTGGTGGCCGCCCTGATCACGGCGGCCCCGTCAAGGCCCGCCTGGGCGAGCAGCCGCATTTCGCGTATGGGCATCCCGGCATCCGTGCGCCGGTATGGATAATCGTTGCCCAGGGCGATGCGGCCGCCCAGGGCGTGAAAGGCCCTGACCGGCTCGAACAGGGCCGGACCGTTCCAGGGCGTGCGGGAAAAGACATCCAGGGTCGGCGTGAGGATGACTTGTTCCCGGACCATGCGTTCGAGTAGGGAACAATAGTGGGGAATCGGCTCCTGGCCCGAGGTCAGCACCGGGCGGATGGCCCCTTGGTCGTGCCAGCGGTGGGGGACATGTTCCACGGTATCCACGCCCGCGTTCAGTGCAGGCTCAAGGCCGGAAAGGTCCTCCACGTGACAGCGGACATTGAGGCCGAGCCTTCGGGCCGTGTCGCATATGGCTTGAGCCGTGCGCGGGTCGAACCTGGGCCAGGCGTCCGGCAGGACACCCGGTTCAAAGGAAATTTTAATCTGGGTGGCGCCTTGATCCGCCAACCTCTTGACCGCATCGGTTCCGGCTGCAGGGGAAGGTATTTCCAGGGCGAACTTCGGGCTGTGGACCGGCAATGGATAGCCGCCCGGCGGTGTGAGCATGGGGCCGGCCAGGGCGGCGGCCGTTGTGGTTCCCGTCGGCGAATGCGCCAACTGTGTCATGGCCGTCAGCGGGGAACCGACATCGCCTATGGCCGTGACTCCTGCTTCAAGCCAGCGTTCCCGGCGGTCGGATGCGGTGTGGATTCCGTGGCAGTGGGCGTTGACGACACCCGGCATGACGGCCGCGTCCCGAAGTTTGAGCAAGGGGCGGTCGGAGACGGTGTCCGCCGGGACCACGGCTTCTATCCTGCCCCGGCACACAAGCACAGCGTGGTTGCACAGAGCTGGAGTGTCGTTGCCTGTGAAGACGTTGCCAACAATGCCGTATGTCCCTTCGGGCAGGGCCGGAGAGGCCGTGGACACGATCGGTGCCAGCAGCCCCAAGCCGGTCAGTGTCGTGAGGAATGCACGCCGGGAAAGGGCCATGGTCTCTGTGCTTACCTGATGGGCTTGGAAAAGAAGGCGTCGGCCCAGGTGAAAGCGTGTTGATAGCTGACGGCCACGGTGCCGGGGAGCAACCCGAGCGTTTTGGCGTGGCTGCCGACCTTGTCCCAGTCGGATTCTTCAATGGCCTTGGACAGATCGAGCCAGGGGCTGTACTTTGTCTTTTTGCCGCAGAGTGTGGCCGAGACTTCGTCGTCTACGGGCAAATGGTCGGTGATTTCCTTCATTTCCGTGCCGAGCATGGCATCCAGCAGGGAGAAAAGGCCGACGATGAACAGGGTGTCGGAGTCTTCCTCGTAACCGCTCCCAAGGGCCGCAGTCTCGAAGAGTTTGGCCCGATGGGCTGAAGTGTAGGCGAGTTCCAGGGTCTTCTCCGAGGGCGTCAGGTCTGTGAGAATGATAAGCCTGAGCCAGTTGCGGAGTGGTTTCCAGCCTGTCAGGACTATGGCCTGCTTGATGGAGGTGACTTTGGTGGCAAAGCTGAAATTGGCGGAGTTGAGAAAGTTGAGCAGCCGGTAGCTGATGGCCACGTCCGCCTCGATTGCCGGAGCCAGTGCGTCGAAATCGGGTTCTTCCTTTTCGATTATATCAAAAAGCTTGAGGCGGGTTGCTTTGGACGAACTGATCTTGCGCCCGGACTCGGTCTGGGGCCGTTTGTAGAAGTATCCGTGGAAAAGGTTGAAACCGGCGGCCTTGGCCTTGGCATGTTCTTCCGCATTTTCCACCCGTTTTGCGATCATGCGCGAGGGGCCGAACTTTTTGGCCTTGGCCATGATGGCGTCGAGGTCCGCTTCGTCCTTGCCTTCCATGTCGACAATCAGGGTGTCGGCCAGCTCCGCCAGCCTTTCGCAACCCGGTTTGCCCTCGAAGTTGTTGATGGCAAGCTCATAGCCGTCGATCAGGAGGTCTCCCAGGGCAATGATCAGGGTTTCATCCGGATCCTGAGCCTCTTCGAGAATGATGACCGTGTTGTCCCAGGGAATGGCGTGGGGGATACCGCGGATCACAGCCTTGGGGGTAAAGTGGATCAGGAATCGGGCCTGGTTTCCGCCCATGGTGTTGCACAGGGGGAGGTTGGCAACGAGGCTCATGGTCGCTTCGGAGTTGTCCGTGATCACGGCCGCCTCGGCTTCCTGGCTGTCCCTGAAGAGCATCATGTAGCCCCAGGTTTCGTTTTGAGCGTCGAAAATGGGTTGTTTGGCTATAAAAATGGACTCGTATGTCCTTTCTTCAATCATGTATATTCCCCTTTGCAGACAAATCGGATGGGCGGTCTTTTTTTTGCGGTCGTTTCAATGCTTTTCTGTCTGTTTATCAGAATATGCGCGGGAGGGGCTTTCGTCAACAACTCCAAGCAAAAAGCAGGGAAGAAAGCATTTTTTCCCGATCGGAATTCCGCTTTCTTCTTTGTCGCGAGTGTATTATGTGAACCCAAAAGCAGGAAAGTATAAAAAACCGTCATGAGCGAGGTGTGATATGCATATCGGAAAAGCCATTCGATTGGAGAGGATATTCAACCGCAATACCAAGCGGACCATCATTGTCCCCATGGATCATGGCGTGACAGTGGGGCCCATCGCCGGGTTGGAAAAGATGCGTGATACCGTCACCAACCTTGTGGCCGGTGGAGCCAACGCCGGCCTGGTTCACAAGGGACAGGTCAAGCTCGGCCATCGTATGCAGGGGCGCGACTTCGGCTGCATCGTCCATCTGTCCGCCGGTACCTACCTGTCGCCTTTCCCCAACGTGAAGCGGTTGGTGACCACCGTGGAAGAGGCCATCCGGTTGGGTGCGGACGCCGTCAGCGTCCACGTCAACCTGGGCGACGAGACCGAGGGCCAGATGTTAACCGATCTGGGACAGGTGGCTGCTTCGGCCTCTGAATGGGGCATGCCCCTGCTGGCCATGGTGTATGCCCGTGGTCCCAAGGTTTCCGACGAATATGATCCTGACATCGTGGCCCATTGCGCCCGTGTGGGGGCCGAGCTGGGGGCGGATGTGGTCAAGGTCAATTACCCCGGCGACGCAGAGAGCTTTGCTCGGGTCGTGGAATGTGCCTGTGTTCCGGTGGTCATAGCCGGTGGGGCCAAAATGGACTCGACGCGCGACTTTTTGCAAATGGTCCGCACCTCCATTGATGCCGGCGGGGCCGGATTGTCCGTGGGGCGTAACGTGTTTCAGCACCGTGACCCCACGAGGCTGGTGGAGGTGCTCAACAAGATCGTCCATGAAGGTGCCCAGGTGGATGACGCCCTGGTGGGGTATTCGGACATCCTTTAGCCTCCCTTTTTGCGATATTTCGGCATAGCAAGACCCCGGACAGACTGTCCGGGGTCTTTTGTTTTGATCACAGCATGCTCTCAGCCCGGCCCCTTTGTGAATGAGGCCGAGCCGCCCATGGCTCTCTTTTTGGCTTTCGGGGTTGTGACCGTCTCCGTTCCCTTGGCTTTCGTGTCCAGATGCAGTGCCGAGGAGAGGTGGAATCCTGCGGCCTTGAGATCATTGATCGAGGGCAGCTTGTTTTTTTCATCTGCTTTGATGAGCACGACCTGAAACATGATTCCCCCCTTCTTGCAAATCCGATCTGATCACTATGGCGTTCAAAGTGGCAAACCGTTCACTCTATATTTATCGTAAAGACGATGCATACTATGGGCCGAGATGATGAAATGTCCAGTAAAAACTGACGAATTTTGCATCTAATGGCCTATTTTACTTTGATAATTTTGTAAAATAAAATAAAAAGTTTTACTGTAACAAGCCTTGTTTTTTTCCTGATGAGTATGTTGCATTAAGTGTATGTACAATGTGCACCATGTAGTGTGAAAATTATAGTAGTAAGCCGCATCGTGCATAGTATTATTATGCATGATGCGGCTTATTAGAAAGAGATGCTGCTGTTTTGTGGTTCTAGTGGCTGGTACTCTTGAAGACATAGAGGGGGAGCCTGGCCTTGGTTTCCCACTGCGATCCCTTTTTCAGGGTGACGGAAAGAATGTGTTTGCCTTCGTCCTCCACATGCAGTCCCGGCAGATGGAAGTTCATCTTGTGCAGCATGGTGCCGCTGGGCGCAACTTCCTGTATGCCCAGGGTAACACTGTCCCCTTTGGGCGGGATGAGTGTCAGGGAGATTGTGAAAGGGGCATCGCCGTTCGACTCCATATCCCAGAGGCTGGCAAAGTACACGGGCGGCAGGGCCGCGGGCAGTCCCGGCACCACGGCGTGTTCTATGGTGCGGATGAATGAGGTGGAGCTCGAGTCCTTGTCGATGATCAGGTCCGAGCAGATGAGTGCATAGATGAGTTCCGGCATGGTGCCTCCGGGGTTAGTTGGTGTTCATGGCTCCGGCCAGAGTTCGACGCAGGTCTTCGGGCAGTGTGTGGACCAATTTCGGATCGATGCCGGTCAAGAGCAGCGCTGCGGCCGCGCGTTGTCCCTCGGTTCCGGTGGACAGTATGGCACGCAGGGCGGGTTCGGCCACCGGACCCATGCGGGCCAGAGTGTACAGGGCCACGTTGCCCAGGGGGGTGCCGGGCCTGGCAAGGAGCTTGACCAGGGTGGGGGCTGCCGTAGCGCCGATCCGGGTGACCGGACAGTTGATGCGGTCCCGGCCCAGAAGGGTCAACTCGATATAGACCAGGACGGGGTCCGGTCCGATGGTGTCGATGGCTTCGGCAATGACATGTACCAGGCGTATGTCCTCGGTCTCCAAAGCGCGGATCAAGGCCGGGACCGCCGCCAGAGCGTCCTGACCCATGGCTCCGAGGAGCCATGCGGCCTTGGCCCGGACCATGGGGTCCTCCCGCTGGAGCAGTCGGACCAGGGCGGGGACTGCAGCAGAGCCCATTTTGCTCAGGCTCAGGGCCGCCGCCACCCGTATTCGGTTGTCTGCGTCGGCCAGCTTTTCGGCAACTGCCGGTGCAGCCGGGGCGCCTATCCTGCCCAGGGCGTGGGCGGCCAGACTGCGGACCGTTGCATCCTCGTCCGCAAGGGCGCTCAGGAGTCCGTCCACAGCCAGTCCCGGAACGGGCAGCAGGGCCAGGCCGATGACGCTGCCGCGCCGCTCGGACACAGACCCGGCGGACAAGGTGCGGAGCAGGTCGGGCATGGCATCCTGGCCAGCTGATTGGAGGGCGGCCAGTCCACAGGACCGTTCTTCGGCATTGTGGCTGGCCAATTTTTCGGCAATGAAAGAGGGGTTTGGCCCCGCAGGCCCTGCATCGGCAGGAAAGACATACAGGCCAAGAGCGAGAAAGGCGATCAGAGGGAGCAGTTTGCGTGCCGGTAAAATATGTCGAAAGTCTAACATTTTTATCTCCTTGTTTCAAAAATGGCTATTTCCGGGTCATGTTGCTCCAGGCCCAGACGACACTGCCGCCGATGGCGCGGGTGATGTCGCCGTCAAAATCCCGTTTGAGGCGGTAGGTGGTGGGCGGATACTCCCGGCTGTTGTCAGAGTAGAAAATCAGTTCCAAGTCATTGTCCAGTCGTTTGGTATTGACGCGTTTTATCATGATGCCGCCGTCTTGTCCCGGTTCGCAGACGAGCATGATTTTTCCGGCAGGGCTGGGTTCGCGGTCATTGCGGTCCACCAGGACAATGTCTCCGGGGTGCAGGGTGGGTGTCATGGACAGTTGGTTGCTCCCCACCTCCACGGCTACCAGGTTGGACCGGAAGCGGATGGATTCCTGATGCCGCCAGACCAATACCCATCCCTCGACCTTGTCTTCGGGGATAAGCCCGGTTCCGGCGGCCACGAGCGAAGGGGCCAGGGGCACGGCCAGGTAGTCTTCAGGTTGCGGGTCCGGGGCGTTGGTTTCGGCCTGGGTCTTTCCGGGCGGCCGGAAGCAGACCTCGCGGGCCGCGTCCGCAGGTTCGTCCCCGAACACGATGGAAACACCCACGCGGTCCAGGATGTGCCCCAGGGACTCGGTGTTGAGCCCCCGCTCCTGTTTCAGAAAACGGTTTAACTGCGACGGATCCACTCCGAGATCGTCCGCCATCCGTTTGTTGTTGGAATAGCGTTTGCCTGGGCCGATGCGGTCCAGGAGCGCCTTGCGCACATCGTCGGTGAATCCCATGTTTTTCCCTTTTTCAATGTAATGGATATTCATGCATATACATGAATATTGGCAAATGTCTAAAGAGAAATGACAAATATGGTTGACTACCTAATAGACAATTGACTATAAATGCGCATGAAAGGTGGGGTAAAAAGAAAAATCATAGAGGTATCTTATGGAAAAAGTTGATATTGTTCGTTTGGAAAAAAGTCCTGAAGGGACATTCGGTGTATTGCGTCTGGGGGGGCAGATTTTTTGCGTTACCTTGGAGCCGCCGGACAAGGGTAATGTGCCGGACACCTCCTGCATACCTGCCGGGCGGTATGCCTGCAAACGGGTGAACTCGCCGACCTTTGGGCCGACCTATGAGATTACGGGCGTGCCCGGGAGGTCGCACATCCTCTTCCATCAAGGCAACGTGTCCCGTGACACCCGGGGATGCATACTGTTGGGCAGGCATTTCGGGGTGCTCGGGCAGGAGCGGGGTGTGGTGCAGTCCCGGTCGGTCTTTGCGGAGTTCATGGATCGGTGCCGGGGCGAGCAGGCCTTTCAGTTCGAGATAGTGGAACCGTGCCTGGAGGACTCATGTCGGAAATATGCCTGAAGGGAGCGCGGGAAATATGCGAGGCTGTGGGTGAAAATCCGCGGAACATCACCGAGTTGGTGCATCACAAGGGACTTCCGGCCTGGAAGCGTGAGGACAAGGGGTCATGGCGTGCGCTTCCCGAAGATCTGCAACGCTGGATCAGGGAACAGCGTGATCGGCATATCAGCAATTACGTGTTCAGGGAGCGCTGGGAGGCACCGGGGGAATGACCCGTCTTCGGCATGCCGGTATGCGCAGTTGCCGGAACGGTCTTCATCAAGGTGTGGCGTATGGACCAGGTCCCGCTGATACCCTGTTCGGATGGGACTTCGGTCGTATCCGATACGGAAAGGCGTATTCCGTTATCCGGGGTGGATGAGAGCATGGATTCGGCCTGACGCAGGGTGTTTTCAAGTCGGTTCAACCGGATCAGCAGGGGGTCGAAGGGCCGTTCCACATAGGTGTGGACCGGTGTGCCGACAGGGAGTGACGCCGTGATGATCGGTGCTGTTTCGAGTGGTTTGCTTGAGACGGCTTTTTGGGGATGCGGTACGGCCCTGGCCGTTTCGGTCCGGCTTTCAAGCCTGGGAGATGCGACCGGAACAGGGCGGATGGTTCCGGCTGCTTTCCGGGGCCGGGTACCGGGCGGCGTTGTCTCGGGCGCGATTTGCGCCTGGAGGCTGTCCGGTGCGGACGGTGCCAACGCCACTTCGCTGAAGGCCCCGGCATGGTTCGAAAGGTTCGGGTCTTCCTCATGGGGAATGAGCCAATCGAATTTGGCCAGCAGTACCATGTCCGGTGTGCGATCATTGGCCGCGTATTCATAGGTGTATTCGGACACGGCATAGGCGGTCCCGGCCAATTGCATGGCGGGCGGACCGACCAGTCCCATGAAGCCCAGGGCGGCGTTGATGACCAGACAGCCCTGAAGGGCGGCCATGGCGCTCAGGAGCACTGCGTTGGCAAGGAGTGTCTTCATGCACAGGGTCATGCACAGGCTGTTCCGAACCCCATATGACAAGGGAAATCGGGGCATTGAAAGCGGCCTGGTCAGGCCGGTTCCGGGCGTGTCCGGGCATCGTCAAAAAAGGGTCGCGCCCGGCAGTGGGGTCAGGGCAGGGTGGTGATGCTCCGGACGGTTTCCAGGATCACGCCTTCGGGCCGGGCCAGCTCTGTCAGTTCCTGCCCCGGTTCCAGGGTGGTGATCACGGTCTTCCCGATGATCTTTCTGCCGTAGCCGTCGCCCACCCGCGTCTTGAGGCCCCAGACGGAATGCAGGACCACGGGTTGGCCGTCCTGGCTGCCGATGTAGAGCATGATGTGCCCCGGCTTGCGCACCAGGGTCAGGAAGGGAGTACCCTGTTCCAGGATGCTATCCTTCTTTTTGCCTTTATCCAGCCCTTCCAATGGAACAATGGTGCCCAGTTTGCTCTGCTGGCTGGAATTGCGCGGCAGGAAGATGCCGAATCCGGCCAGCAGGTCCATGGTCAGGGCCGAGCAATCGCGGTTTTCATAGAGGCCGCCCCATCCGTACTGTTGTCCGAGCATGGCATTGGCCAGCCGGGTGAAGTTGCCCGGTGTGGCCGGGATGGGTGCTGCCATGGCGTCACTGCCGGAGATCGAGGCGAGATGGATCACGGCCTCCCCCTGATGGTCCCTGGCCGGGATGACCAGCGTGAAGCCGTCGGCCGGGTGTTCGCCCTTTGCCACCGGGAGCAGGGTGCCGATATACGAGGTAAAGGCGTATTGTCCTTTCTTGTCGGCCACCGGAACAGCGTCCCCGGTTATGGCCGCATAGGAGCCTGTCCTGTAGGCGGCGGCAAAGGTGTCGTTCACCCAGGCGATCTCCGTGACCGGCACCCAGCCGAAGGCGAACCTGGATTCCACCATGACCCATGCCCTGTCAGCACTGGTATGGGTGACCAAAAGCGGCGTTCCGGCCAGGACCAGGGAGTTTTGCATATAATCGAAGGGAAAGCCCTCGCCTGCCCGGCTGAAGTCAAAAAAAGCGGGTTGGTTGGTGGGCAGCACGCGCATACTCGTATTGGTCACGGCAATGGCCCGGCGGTGCAGGCTGGGGTATGTGTCCACCTGCGACGCCATGGCCATGCGCTTCATCCAGCCCTCTTGGCGGAGCAGGGTGTTTTCGCCGAACAATTTTTTATCCGCATACCTGGAGAGTCCCCAGAAGACGTCCTCGGCAGGGTGTTTCGGTTTGGTCCTGTCCCAAGGGTCAAAGTGTTCCTTGAGGAATTGCGCATAGGCCGCAGCCTGTGCCTCCACGGAAAGCAGGCGGGTATCGTCCGGCAGGCCGTGATACGCCCCGGCGTTCTGCTCCAGAGTGATCAGCTTGGGCGGTGTGTCCTGTTCCTTGGTGGCGCAGCCTGACCCGGCCAGGGGGAGGAGCAACAGGAGCAAGAGAGCGGGGAGGCAGGGGCGTATCATCTATATCATCCTTTATTTCATGAACTTCTTGCCGATATCAAAACCCTTGCCCACGAACTTGCCGATGGTGTGGTAGGCGCGGGTGCCGGGGGAGAAGATCATGGGCAGGATCTTTTCCGGGTCCGGGTGCTTGCCGTCCACCAGTTTGTCTTCGTCGCATTTCACGTCCACGATTTTGCCGATCAGCAGGATGTGTACGTTCAGGTCCAGGGTCTGGCTCAGTTCGCATTCGATGATCAGCGGGAACTCGTCGATGTACGGGGCGTTGACGCAGTCGCTCTTGACCGGGGTCAATCCCGTGGCCGCGAACTTGTCCTCTTTCTTGCCGGAGACGATGCCCAGATAATCGGCCTGGGCGGCCAACGAGGCGGGGCATACGGATATGGTGAAGGCGTTGTGCTTCATGATGCCCGCATAGGTGTGGCGGTTCGGGCGCAGGGAGACGGCCATGCTTGCCGGGTCGGAGCTGCATATGCCGCCCCAGGCTGCGATCATGGCGTTGGGCTTGCCGTCTTCGTCATAGGCGCCCACCGCCCAAACGGGCGTGGGTTGGGCAAGAGTGTTGGGACCGAGGGATTTTTTCATGAGTATCTCCTTGTAGGCTTTGCTAAAATTCACTCTACGACAATCCGGGTTGAATGGGAACGGCTCAAAAGCCCATCCGGGGCAGGCCGGGGTCGGTTCGCAAGGCGATCCGGTCCATGATGTCGGCACATCGGCCGCAGGCCAGGCAATTCTTGTCGCAAGCGGTCACCTGCCGGAAAAAAGTGTCGGGTAGAGCCGGGTTGGGGATATTCACCCGATCGTTCAGGTCTCCCATGGCGTCCATGAGGTCCAGGAGATTGCCGGTATGGCTTCCGTCCAGATAGGCGGTGACCGCCCGCACCAGGAATTGACTGCCCCGGTTGCGGCCGCACAGTTTGATGCCGTCCGCCTTGCCCTGGTATTCGTGCAGGTCTTCGGGCCGGATAAAGGGCGAGGCGAGCATGGCGCCCGGATCAAGCAACAGTCTCCGCATGCAGCCGAAATCCCGGTTCATGGCAAAGGTCCGTTCCGGGCACAGCCCTTCGTTGACCAGGGCGACATGGGCGTCGTGGGCGGGTTTGTAGGGGCATTGGTACAGGCAGCCCTCATTGGCCATGAGCAGGAGCCGCATCCGGGGATATCGGGTGCGGATTTGACCGGTGACGCGGTTCAGCCGGTCGATGTTCCGGTTCAGGGAACGGTCCAGGACGAGCCTTGACGGAAGGCGGAACCCGGTGCTGCCGATCATGGCCAGTAGGGCGAAAACCCTGTCCGCCGTGTCCGGCATGGCATTGATGCTCGGCACGGCTTCCAGCCGACAGGCCAGGTCGGGGCGGGCGTCCGACAGGGCCTGGAGATAATAGGGGTCTGCAAAGATGACGCCCTTGAGGTCCGCTTCATCGCTTAGTCGTTCAAGGCATTGGGCCGTGTGTGCCAGCCCCTTGGTGTCGAAATACCGTTCGGGAGCGTGGAGTCGGGCGTTCATGAGCACGTATTTGTCCACGCCGTGCAACCGGCGCAGGCCGTGGATGATCTCGTTCATGTCCTGCCGGTGAAGGCGCTGGCGGGCATCGGACAGGGATGGGTCGGTCAGGGAAAAATGGACCGAGGTCAGGCTTTGCGCGCGGTCACGCAAAAAGGCCGTGTACTCGGTGTCGGGGATGAAAGGGACGTCCAGAAGCATACCCTGTTCTCACAGTTCGGGCTGATGGCGTCAAGCGGTGCGTGGGGCGCCTCCCTGGACCCGGCCAGAGAATCTTTTGGAAAAGGTTCTCTGGGCTCTCCAAAACTTTTTATGCCGCCTCCGGCGAAGTGGTTTCTCGATAAATGACCTGTGTCGGTGCGGACCAATGATCCCGCGTAGCGCACCAAAAAGTTTAGAAGCGGGAGTCCAGAGGGGGAAACCTTTTCAAAGGTTTCCCCCTCTGGCCGCCGGAGGCTAAATGTGCTGCCCGACCCAGCTCACGATGTCCGAGGCGTTCATGGCGCCGGGTTGGCGGGCTATCTCGCGTCCACCCTTGAACAGGATCAGGGTGGGCACGGCCCTGACATTGAAGCGGGCGGCAATGGCCTGATCCGCCGTGGTGTCGATTTTTGCCAGCCGGACCTTGGGATGCAGAGTCTTGGCCGCCTCCGCGAATTGCGGGCCCATCATCAGGCAAGGGCCGCAGGTGGGGGAATAGAAGTCCACCAGCACGGGAACTTCGTTCTTGGTGATATGGCGGTCAAAGGTGGTCCCGACCAGTTCCAGGGCAACGGGTTCAAAGACTTTTGTCGTGCATTTGCCGCAGGTTGCCTCGGCCTCTCGGCCGTTGTGCACGCGATTGATAGCCCGGCAGTTGGGGCAGACGATGAGTTTGCTGTCAGTGGTCATGGCTTTCCTCCGTATGTGGCCGTATGGATGAGGATAATCACGATGGCGGCAGGGGCAAGGGTGTAATCGTATCAGGTCGGGCTTTGCAAGCTCGATACATCCTCAGGGAAGGAGCAGAAAGGAGCCGGCGGCTCGGGCCACTTCCCGTTGGTCAGCCAGGGCTGTGGCCTCCACGAACAGCATCCGGCTGCCCCGCTTCGCCACCCGTGCCTCGCAGGTCAGGTCTTGGCCGCAGTGGACCGGGCGCAGATAGCTGACCGAGAGGTTCACGGTGGTGGTGCGCTGGTCCGGCCTGTTGCCGCCGAGCACGGCGTGGGCCATGGCCTCATCGAGCAGGGTGGCCAGAATTCCTCCGGCCACAAGCCCGCCGCCCTGCATCAGTTCCGGCCTGAATGGCAGGCAAAGCACGGCCCGGTCCGGCTCAATGGTTTTCACCTGGATGCCGAGAAAGGCGAAAAGGGGGTTGACGGTCTGTTCCGTGAGCCGGACCGCTTCCAGATAGGTTTTCGGCATGGTCAGGCGCTCTCCCGGCCTTTGTTCAACTGCGTATCCATGTCCTGCCTGATGCGTTTCAGGATCTCGATGGTTCCGTCCATATCGTCCGGAAAGGCAGCGGGTTCCAGTTCCAGGGTTATGTAGCGGGCATAGCCGCGTTTGCCAAGTCTTTGGAGGAATTCGTCCAGCGGCAGGCTGCCCACGCCCGGCGTCAGGTGTTCGGTAAAGCCCACGGCGTCGGAGTAATGCACGTTGTACAGGAGGTCGTCGGACACCTTGTCGATGGAGTGCAGTACGTCGCGGCCGGACACGCCCATGTGGCAGACATCGAAGGTCAGCCCCACGTTCTTGTCCCGGCAGAGTGCCATGAGCTTGTCCAGAGGGTCCTTGCCGAATGGGGAGCTTTCAGCCCAGGGCATGTTCTCCAGGGAGAACTGGATGCGCCCCTTGGCATCCAGGAGCAGGGGCAGGTCATACGCTTTCTCGAACCAGCGGTTCTGGATCATGTTGGCGAGCTTGGAACCGGGCGGATGCATGGTGATGTGATCCGCGTCCGGCAGGGTGTTGGCCAGGGTGGTGGTGGCCTGCCACGAGTGCAGATGCCCGCCCCAGGCCGACCAGTTGCGGAAGGGGGCGTGCAGGCTCCTGATGGGCAGGATGTCGTTGATCTTTTCAAGCCCGGCTTCGGGGTTGAGGTTGGGCGAGTTCATGATCAGCTCCATGCCCGCAAAGCCGGCGTCCCTTCCGATGCGCGCAATGAGCTTCAGGGGGAGGTGGAACAGACACCCTGCCGAGAGCAGGATATGCGGACCGTTGCGGTCAAGGGATTCTTTGCCCATGACAGTACCATTAAGGAACTTGCGCGGCCAGGCAACCTAATAATCGGGGAAGGGCGTATTCGGGATGGTGAACGGCAAGGTGCGAGCGGAATACCGCGGGGGGGGCATTTGTACCGAGGTCGGTGTCACAATGCACTTCGTCCGGCCGCACGGGTGGCGTGGAGCAACAGAACAGCCATGCATCATGTCTGGCTGTTCTGCGGTCGTAAACTCTTCAACAGTACGATTTAATGGAGATAATATAAATCATCGCTTACCGATAACTACTTGGTTGGCGATTTTTCTATGAGGTCGGTGAGGACCAGCGCCCAGGACATGTCCCGCTTGTTGTCTTCTGTCATGCAGTCCAGAACCCATTCCTTGATGGGTTTGATGGCCGCTTTCAGCCTGGCTGGCCCGAGATCCTGGACCAGGTAGGCGGCATTGAGCGCGTCCATGCAGAATTGGTCGAAGGCGCTGTTCTGTTCACGGGTGTGATAGGCCACGATGTCCCGGACCTTGAGCAGTCCGAAGACCACGGCTTCTACCTCGGTGTAGTTTCTTCCCCAGATTTCACTGCCGCGAATGGCGGGCCGTTCCGGGGATGATTGGTGGGCTTTTTGCCTGCCGAGGGACTGTCTGAATTCTTCCAGCGCAACAACGCTTCCCATGGTCACTCCTTTCTCCTTATCCGACTATGCTTCTTTTCGGATGGTTTCCAATAAACTTAATAGGGGAAACCGTTCGGGCAGGCGGATAAAAAGGGGGGAGGCCACATCAATGGATGCGGCCTCCCAGGCGAATGGACGGTAGTAATCGTCGGTAAGATTAACTTATATTACAGAGAAATATAAATCAAGTAGCTTATCGGTACGTTCTTGTAGAAGTTTAAAAATCAAAAGTTATATGCACTCGTGAAAGCCTATAAAACAGTGTGGACCGAATCGATGGCCCAGTACTGGACATCGAATTTTTCACCCATGGCCTGCTGGAGGCGTTTGAATTCGGGCTTCTCCATGTCGCGGATACGGATGTAGACATTCTTGGTCCCTACGGTTTCAGGGACGTTGTGGGTCATGATGTTCATGATGCGCGCGCCGTGTTCCTTGAGAAAATCGAGGACGGGAGAGAGGCTTCCGGCAGCGGTGGACAGGGTCAGGCAGACCTGGGCGCCGCCCTCGTACACGCCTGAGATTTCCACCAGCACCTTGAAGATGTCGGAGTCGGTGATGATGCCCACCACCCTGTTGTCATCATCGAGCACCGGCAGGCCGCCGAAGTGCCCTTCCAGCATGAGTACGGCCGCCTTTTCCACGGTCTCGTCCTGACGGATGGTGACCACTTTCTTGGTCATGATGTCCTTGATCTTGATTTCCGAGAGCAGGTAGTACAGCTCGTGCATATCCAGGGTCGTGGCCTTGGACGGGGAGGCGTCCTTGATGTCCCTGTCCGAGATGATGCCCAGTATCTTTCCGTCCTCGTCCACCACCGGGACACGACTGATGTTCTTGTCCTTCATGACCTTGGAGGCCTTCATCATGGAACGATCAGGGGTGATGGTGACGACGTCCGTTGTCATCCAGTTGGCTATCAGCATATGAGTTCCTCCTTGGGTTGCCGACCTTTCCGGTTCGGTTGCATCCTAAAATCTTGTTTGTTCTTAACGTCTCCCACGTCATTTGGCTACCCCTGTAACGTGTTTTTCGAGCCCGGCGCGGCGTGAGCCCGAGGTGCATCGGGCGGCACCGCGTCAAGATGTTTTTTTATGCCTTTCGCCCGTTTTTACCTGTCATTCTTTCCCATTTTGTAGGGGTGGCAAAAACAGGGGCTACACTGGTTCGCGAAACCGGGGTGGCGCGAGCAACCCTCTAGAGTGGGAGAAAACAGATGGCGATACCGATCATCGGAGCGGTGGCAGGACTCCTGTCCACCATGGTGGACGGGGTGGCGGAACACCTCAAGGGCAAGCAGGAACTCAAGAAGGCGGTCATGGAGAATCGCATGCGGCTGGCCAGGTCCGACCAGGAGTTCAATCATGAATGGGAGATGAAGCAGCTCGAAAACGCGGGTTGGAAGGATGATGTTCTTTTCTTCGCCTGGATAGGGTTTTTCATCTGGTCCGGCGTGGACCCGGACCGGGCGGGCGAAGTGATCCGGTCCTGGGAGGCGCTGCCCGACTGGTTCTTGCAAGTGACCTTCTGGATCGTGGCCGCTGTGCTGGGGGTCAAGAAGATCGGCGATTACCTGCCCGGCGCGGTGCGCGGTTTGAAGGATGCCGCAGGAGGTCTCAAATGACGACCATCGAGCGACAGGATCTGCAAGACCTGCTGGTTCGCATAGACGAACGGGTCAAGGCCATCCAGATAGCCATCCGGGAGATCAACGGCGCGCGGCAATGCGCCAGCCATCAGGTCAAGATACGCATCCTGGAGCGACTGGCCTGGGGGTGCCTGGCCGGTATGGCGGCCATGGGTGGCCGGATGGTCTTCGAGGTTCTCAGGTGAGGTCAGGGGTAGGTCTGGTCCAGGTATTCCTGAAGCTGCTGCTTGTACAGGGAGGCCATGAAGTCGTCGTTCCTGGCGCGGGCCAGCGACAGGGCGCGTTCCACGGCCTGGATGGCGCCGTCCATGTCCCTGGCCCCTGCCAGGGCCTCGCCGAGCAGTCCGTACAGGGTGCTGCGGCCGGGGTCGAGTTCAATGGCGTTCCTGAAATCCTCGGCGGCCCGATTGTATTCGGCCAGCTTCATGAGCGCCTGTGCCCGGGCCGTGATGATGCGGACGTTCTGCGAGTCCAGGATGAAGGCCTGTGACAGGTCGCGCAGGGCCTCGTCGTATTCGTTTCGGGAAAAGTGGGCCATGCCGCGGTTGAAATTGGCTTCGAGATGAGCCGGGTTCAGGGCCAGGGCCGAGGAAAAGTCGTCGAGGGCCTCGTCGGTTCGGGACAGGTTCATGTAGCAGACGCCGCGGCGGGCATAGGCTTCGGCAATGGTCGGATCTCGTTCGATAACCAGGCTGAAGTCCCTGGCTGCTTCCTGAGGGTTGCCGCCGTCAAGCAGGAGAGATCCCCGGGCGAAGTGCGCCTTGGTGTGATCCGGCCGACTCTTGATGACCGTGTTCAGATCGGCCAGGGCCTCATCCTTGCGGGCCATGCCGATGAGCAGGGTGGCCCGGTAATACCGTGCATTGACCAAGTCGGGGTCCATGTTCAGGGCTTCGTCGAGAGAGGCGAGGGCGGCCTCGGTGTCCAGGAATTTGCCGTCGTGCAAGAGCTGCATGGCCTGGCTCAGGGCGTCGGCGGCCCTTGCCTCCCGCTGATCGGCCGCCTTCTCCTTCGGAGAGGGCGGTGGCACGACCTTGCCCGCGCAGGCCGGGATGACCAGGAAAAGAAAGGTAAACAGTATCAGGGCGAAAGAGCGCATGGACAGGGAATACCTCTGTGCAGGCCCGCCCGTCAACATAAGGAAAGAAGAATGATCAATGAACAATATGTTCCGAGGGAGCACCAGGCCCGGATCGAGGCCTTGTTGACCCGGTTTTCGGTTCTGGTGTGTCATCGCAGGTTCGGGAAGACCGTGCTGTCGGTGAACAGGCTGATACGGGCGGCGCAGGAAACGGACCGCTCGGACTGGCGCGGTGCCTATATCGCTCCGCTCTATCGACAGGCCAAGACCGTGGTTTGGGATGAGTTGAAGCGGTATTGCGGTCTGGGTCTGGACGGCTGCACCGTGAAGTTCAACGAGACCGAGCTGCGGGCGGATTTCGACAATGGCGCGCGCATCAGGCTGTTCGGGGCCAATAACCCTGACAGCCTGCGCGGCATGTACCTGGACGGCGTGGTCTTCGACGAGGTGGCCCAGATGCCGCTGCGGGTCTGGACCGAGGTCATCCGGCCCGCCCTGTCCGATCGGGAGGGCTGGGCCATGTTCATCGGGACGCCCAGGGGCAAGAACGCCCTGTACGAGATATGGGAGAAGGCCAGGCTGGACCCGGACTGGTTCGCGGCCATGTACCGCGCCTCCGAGACCGGCATCATCCACCCGGACGAGCTGGCCGCCAACGGGCGCGAGATGTCGCCCGAGGAATACGAGCAGGAGTTCGAGTGTTCCTTTACGGCCGCCATTCGAGGGGCCTATTTCGGACAGCTGCTGGCCGATGCGGACAAGGAGGGACGCATCACCCAGGTGGCCCTTGATCCGAGTATGCCCGTGCACACGGCCTGGGATTTGGGCATGTCGGATTCGACGTCCATCTGGTTCGTTCAGGCCCGGCCCGGCGGCACCTTCGCCATCATCGACTACTACGAGGCCAGCGGCGAGGGGCTGGACCATTATGTCAAGGTCCTGGACCGCAAAGGGTACAAGTACGGTGTTCACGTCGCGCCCCATGACATCCGGGTGCGCGAACTGGGCACGGGCAAGTCGCGTCTGGAGGTGGCCCGTTCACTGGGGGTCCGGTTCGACATCGCGCCCAACATCCCCATCCAGGACGGCATCAACGCGGTGCGCACCATCCTGCCCCGGTGCTGGTTCGATGAACAGCGCTGCTCCCCCGGCATCGAGGCCCTGCGCCACTATCGGCGGTCCTTCAATGACATGACCGCCCATTTCTCGTCCCGGCCCCTGCATGACTGGACCAGCCATGCGGCGGACGGATTCCGCTATTTTGCCGTAGGGTTCAGGCAGCCTGATGCCGGGCAGCGTCCGGTCAGGAGCGCCAACGACTACAACCCGTTCGGAGGTAATCATGGCCGTTCGTGAACTGCGCGGCAGACCCGAAGCTTTGGCCCATTTCCCGGATCTGGGGCAATACCGTTGGTTGGAACTGCACGATCAAGGCGGGGCCTATGGTCACTGCGCCATCGGCGAGCGGGAAGATATGCTCGAACTGCATATTACCCTGAGTCGTTGGGGCACAGTGGTCAGGAGAGGTCTCGAAGGGGACGTGGCCTGGCTCAGGGAGGAGGCCCGGCGGCTGGGCAAGGCCAGGGTCATGGGCATCCGGGCCGACGACAAGGGCGGCTTTGATGCACGCCTTTTCAAGTTCGCCCGAATGTTCGGCTTTACCGAAATGTGCGTTTTTCAGACCGCCACCCTGCACGTGGACAAGGAGGTGTGAGACACCACCTTTGGTGAGGTTCTTTTAGGGACGCATTGAGTTTACGGGCGGATGCCCCGCCGAAGGCGCGCCAAAAAGTTTTGAAGGGGAGTCCAAAGGGGAAACTTTTTCAAAAGTTTCCCCTCTGGCTGCCGGAGGCATTCTGCTAAGCGTGGCCGACCACGATGTTTCCACCGACCCGTTCCGGGGCGTCGAAGTTCATGATCACACTGGAGGAGTTGTCGAACACGTAGGTGGGATCTTCGCTGGTGAGGTACTGTATCTGCCGGGCGTCAACGTTGTTGATCACGGAGTTGTCCTGATCCAGGGTCTCGAAGTTGTTTGTCAGGTTGATCCTGGTGGAGTTGTCGTTCTCGACGTGGCGGCTTTCGGGAAAGGCCATGGTGACGTTGTTGACTTCCTGCACGTTGGTGTCGCTGTCGTCCACATAGGTGGTCCGGGCATTGTTTTGGTCCACGTAGTTGAAGACCGTGGACTGGTCCACGTTGCGCGACTGGTCGAAATTGTTCTCCGATCTGATGTTGTAGGCAAAGGAGAGGTTGCTCTCGTCGTTGATCACGGTGGAGTTGTTGTCCACGAAGTTTTCCACGGAATTGTCCTGGTCAACGAAATTGAAGGTGGTGGCCTGCTGTTCGGACCGGGAATTGTCGTTTTCGATGACCCGGGTGTCGTTGTAGGCCAGCTCGGACCGGTGTTCGTTGACCACCGTGGTGCTTGAGTTGTCCACCTGCTCGTTGACCGAGTTGTCCACCTGGTTGAAGTTGGTTTCGCTGACCTGCGAGGAGGACGTGGAGTGGTCCTCGTTGCGGATGACCGAGTTGTCGTTATCCTGGATCAGGTTCTGGTTGGAGACGTAGTTGACCGAAGTGTTGTCCACCTCTGTCTGTTCCGTGGTCTTGTTCTCGTTGATGTTCTGGCGGGCATCGACGTTTCGGACGTCCGTGTTCTCGGACACGTTGTTGGTCTGGCGGCTTTCCGGGTTGTTGAAAGTCCGGGAGTTGTCCTGCTGGTTGTCGATGTTCGTCTCGGAATTGGCCACGTTCTCCGTGTTGGTCACCTGCGTGACCGTCTGGCTGTTTTCCGTGTTCTGCTGTGTGCTCAGGTCCAGGTTGCGGCTGGTGGAGTTGTCCACGTCGTTCTGGTTGATGTACTGGTCGTTGCGCTGGATGGTCGAATTCATGGACTGGTCAAGGGAGCGGTCCACGGATTCGTTGTAGGTCGTGAGGTGGGACTGTTCGATATCCTGGGTCTGGTCGATGTTCAGGTTGTATTCGGAGCGCATGTCCAAGGATGCGCCACGGCCCTGACTCTCGTCAAAACTCGTCTTGGGGGTGGAGAAAGGTTCCGCATACCCGTCAGCCGTGGGAATCCATGGGGCCATGGGCGTCTGGGGCGGAGTGTATGGAGCTGAGTGTCTGGAATGATGGATGACATCGTTGGGCCAGCTCTGGGTGTGCCCGAAATACATGCCGTGGGGCTGGGTCAACCGAAATGCCTCGATGCTGCCGCCGGGCGTGATGGGAACGAATCCGGTCAGGGTGGGCATGGAGAATCCCACCTTGGGAGTCATGGGCACGGACCCGGCCGGGGAAATGGGCTGTATGCCCATGGGCGGGGCAATGGATACCTTGCCTGTGGTGTCTGTCGGAGGCCTGCCTGCCGATTCGATGGGGCCGCCGCCTCCGCCGCCACCGCCACCGCCACCTCCGGTTGCTGCCGAGGTGGGCGTCTTGCCGGATTCAGTGGAGATGGGCACGTTGGCACCGCCCGAGACGCTGCCGCCACCGGTGTTCTGGCTGATGGGATTGCCGCTGCCGGTCTGGCCCGTACTGCCCGAGCCCGTGGCCTGGCCCGCTCCGCCTCCGCCGAGATTGTCCTTGCCGACTCCGGCAGGACCGCCTCCGCCGATGGGCGCCTGTGTGCCGGAGCCTCCGCCCACGGCACTGCCTCCGCCGCCTCCGCCGATATGTGCTGCGCTTGACCCGCCGCCCAGTGTGCCGCCGCCACCGCCGCCTGCACCGATGTGTGCAGAGCTGGACCCGCCGCCCAATGCGCCTCCGCCGCCTATGCCCGCACCGGCAAAGGCACTGGCAGAGCCTCCGCCCGTTGGGGCGGCATAGGGAATCCTGGCCATGGACGTGTCGATCATGACACGGGCCGGAGTGGTGTCTATGGGTACGTGGCCCGGTTCGCCGATGGAAACCTGTCCCGGCGGACCAGCCTGAAACGACCCTGCAGGGCCTGCTGTCACCTGGCCTGGCGGCCCGGCGACGATAAAGTCGGTAACTCCCATGGACATGGGTGTCTCTCCCCGCCAACGCAGACCTTCCCTGGTCCGCAATGCGCCCGCATAGGGCATTCTGGCATATATATACTATATGTTCGGGGAAAAAGGCGTCAAGTGGTATATTCATTCACTCTGATGAGTGAGTGAATGAGTGCGGAAATCCGGGTTTCGTGAGCGGATCCGGCTGGTTGGGATGGAGGGCCTCGCCGTCGACAGTTGCAGCAGGTACAGGCCTGCCGCAACCGTATGTCGTTGCGGTGTTTGGCTAGAAGCTGGAAGCGCTGTTGCCGAAACCATTGGCGCGGGTGCCGCCGCCGTCGGCCTTGCCTTCATCCTTGATCTTGGCCTGCTCGGCCTTGACGAGCTGATCCTGCATTTCCATCAGTTGGGTTTGCTTGTCCTGCAGTTTTGACAGATTTTCGGTTTCTGAGAGGTTGCTGTTCTTCAGCTCCTTGATCTCCTCCTGCAGCTTTTCGATTCTGTCCTTGAGGGCCTGGATGGTCTGATCCGTGCTCGACTCCTCATCGGACTCTTCGGATTGGCCCAAGGTTTCGATGGCCACCAGGGCGCGCGCCTCTTCGGAAATGGAGACCTTGTCACCCTGATCGGGAATGTTTGCCTTTTCGGCAACGTCCTTTTCCGTCTGTTCCGCGGCAGCGGGCTTGACGGTCAGGGAATCCACAAAGGTCGAGGCCTGTTGGGCAAGGGATTCGATAGCCATGATGTGCACTCCTTGTTGCAGGGCATGGTATTCTCTTGGTGTCCTATCGACGGTTCTTTAGAAAACTTTAGAGTCGAAATGGTTCTTTATGCCGCAACCGCACATATGGCCTCGGCCCATCGCCTGTCGTGTACCGGGATATTGATGAGTGTCCTTCGGTGAGGACGAACACACAAGCACGCCGACGGGCCGGGCGTCGGTTCGGAAACGCCCCGCGAACAAGGTCAGTATTCAAGAACCGGCGCAGTCCATTCTGCTGTTGCCTGATCACGGTAAAACACGCTATCCTTTTCCGAAATCGACACGCCCAAGGAGCCACATGAGCGTTATCAATCTCGAATATCTCTTCAAGCCCAAATCCGTTGCGGTCATCGGGGCCACCAATGATCCGCGGAACGCGGGCAACATCGTCATGCGCAACATTATGACCGGGGGGTTCATGGGGCCGGTCATGCCGGTTTCGAACCAGGCCGAGGCCATTGCCGGCGTACTTACCTACAGCTCGGTCAGGCATCTGCCCAAGACCCCGGATCTGGCCGTTGTCTGTTCGCCCCTCGACGAGGTGCCGGAGATAATCCATTCCCTCAAGGAGCGCGGCACGCGCGGAGCGGTGCTCATGGGCGCGGGGTTCGCCTCCATGACGGAAGAAGAGCGTCTCGATATCAAGTCCACCATCCTCGGCATTGCCAAGCCGCCGGAAATTCGCATCATCGGACCAAAATCACTGGGTTTCATGGTGCCGTCCCTGCACCTGAACGCCTCCCTGGCCCACGCAACGGTAGAGCCGGGCAAGGTGGCGCTCATTTCCCAGTCCGATTCGCTTTTTGCCACGGTTCTGGATTGGGCCATAGACAAGGGCGTGGGCTTTTCGCACATGATCGCGCTGGGCAGCCGCATCGACGTCACTTTTGCCGATATCCTCGACTATCTCGGCTCGGACCCGCTGACCCGGTCCATCATGCTCTATGTGGAGTCCATCAAGGACGCCCGTGAATTCATGTCCGCAGCCAGGGCCGCCTCGCGCAACAAACCGGTGCTGGTCATCCGGCCCGGTCATGCCCTGGATACCGTGTTCGGCGACCTCAAGCTGAAGGAGACCGGTGGCCATCGGCTCATGGATGAGATTTATGACGTGGCCTTCCGCCGTGCGGGCATGCTCCGGGTGGAGGACATCGACGGCTTGTTCGACGCGGCCCAGACCCTGTCCGCGCCCAAACAGGTGTTCGGCAATAAACTGGCCATCCTGACCAACGGGACTTCCGCAGGCATCCTGGCGGCGGACCGTCTGATCAAGGGCGGCGGCCAGCTTGCGCCTTTGTCCGAAGAGACCGTCAAGGGCATAGACCAGGTGCTGGGCGCAGAGAACTGGTCCAGGGGCAATCCTGTGGACATTCCGTTCAACGCCGACGGCCCGGCCTATTCCGAAGTCTTGAAGCTCCTCATCAAGGACAAGAATTCCAACGGCATATTGGTCATGCATGTTCCCTGGACCGCTCAACCCGATCTCGAAATTGCCAGGGCCCTGCGCGACTCCCTGAAACGGGTCAAGCGCATGGTGCTCACGGCCTGGCTTGGGGCCAGTGCCTCCGAGGCGTCCCGCGAGGTCTTCCGGGTCGGGGATATCCCCACCTATGAGACACCTACCCAGGCGGTGCAGGCCTTTCTCTACATGGCCGAATACCTGCGTAACCAGGAAATGCTCATCGAGACCCCGGATTCCCTGCCGACCGATTTTTTCCCGGACACCACGGGCGCGCGGAATATCGTGCAAAAAGCCCTTGCCGACGGGCGTACTTCCCTGACCGAACCCGAGGCCAAGGACATCCTGGCCGCTTACGGCATTCCCGTGGTCGAGACCCGCATCGCGGTGTCGGCCAAGGATGCCGTCATCGCCGCCGATGCCCTGGGATATCCCGTGGCCGTGAAGCTCAGGAGTCCGCAGATTCCCCAGCCCTTTGACGTGGGCGGGGTGCTTCTGGACCTGGAGACCCCGGAGCGCGTCTGGGAAGGCGCGGCCTCCATCCTGGCCCGGTGCACCCGCGAACGGCCGGACGCTTACATCGAGGGGTTCACGGTCCAGAAGATGGGCCGCAGGCCCGGTGCGCACGAACTGTCCATATCCGCCACCGTGGACCCGGTCTTCGGTCCGGTGCTCATGTTCGGCCATGGCGGTATGGCCCGCGAGATGATCCAGGACCAGGCCCTGACCCTGCCGCCGCTGTCCATGTCCCTGGCCAGGGAACTGGTGGGCCGTACCCGCATCGCCGCCCTGCTCAAGGGCAGCCCGTCTCACCAGCCCACGGATATCGACGATATCTGCCTGACCCTGATCCAGATTTCCCAGCTTATCGTGGACGTGCCCCAGGTCACCGCCATTGACATCAATCCGCTCTATGCCGATGCCGAAGGCGTCCTCGCCCTGGGCGGCAAGATCGAAATTGCCCCGTTCGAAGGCGAGGGCGAGTCCCGGTTGGCCATCCGGCCCTATCCCCGCGAATTGGAGGAGTGCGTGGTTCTCAAGACCGGGAGGCACGTCACCCTGCGTCCCATCCGTCCCGAGGACGAAGACACCCACAGGACGTTTCTGGACAACCTCACGGACGAGGATCTGCGGCTGCGGTTCTTCGGTGTGGTCCAGCGGGATTTCGATCACAAGGATATCGCCCGTTTCACCCAGATCGACTATGACCGGGAAATGGCCTTCATCGCCACGGCCCAGGACGAAAGGGGTGAACTCGAGACCCTGGGGGTCATGCGGACCAACACCAGACCGGACAACTCCGAGGCGGAATTCGCCATTGTGGTCCGGTCCGACCAGAAGGGCGAGGGGCTCGGTTCCCTGCTCTTTCACAAGGGAATCCGCTACACCAAGGACCGCGGCACCAAGGTGCTGACCGGCCAGACCATGGTCGAGAACAAGGCCATGCAAGGGCTGTCCAAGAAATTCGGCTTCGTGGTCACCCCTGACCCCCACGATCCGGATCTTGTGGACATGACGCTCGACATGGAGAAGGTGGACGGATAAATTCATGCCTTTTCCTCCTGTCTACCACCACACCGGCCTTGAAACTACCGGCGGGGCTACACGCGTGGCCCGGCTGCTCATGGCCGGCATGGAGCGGCATGAGATTGAAGCGAATCTCAGCTTCGAGCTGGCTGAAAAGGCGGACGGTGCAGCCATCCTGCCCGAGGATTTTGGCCGATACCTCCCGGACAAGGCCATTGCCCACGTGCACTGCACGGGCGACTGGCCGACTCTGCTCGGCTCCATCCCGGCCCGGACCAGGACCGTCATCACCCTGCACGACTGCGAACTGTTCACCGGCGGCTGTCCGTATCCGATGGATTGCGGCAACGCGGACGAGGGGTGTGCCGGTCCCTGTCCCAGAAAATTTTCGGACGCGGCCGAACTGCGCAAGATCAAGCTGGCCCAGGTTCAACGGCTGGACCCGGTGCTGGTGGCTCCGTCCCGCTGGCTGGCCCGGTTGGCCAAGTCCCACCTGCTGCGCCCGGTGACCATCATCCCCAACGGCATCCCCTGGCCGGACCGCCCTCGATCAAAACCGGAAGCACGGCAACAACTCGGGATCAATCCCGTGGCCAAAGTGGTCCTGTTCGCGGCCCACGGCGGCATGAGCGCTGCGTACAAGTCCGGTGAAACATGGCGGGACATATGGGCTGAACTCAAGGCCCGGCTGCCCGAGCTGGTCTGCTTTGCCGTGGGCGGCGACCACGAGGGGAGGGAGGGGGATCTGATCCTGTGGCCGTACGTGGACCGTACAAAGTTGTCCCTGCTTATGGCGGCTGCGGACGTGATGTTGTACCCCACCAGGGCGGACAACCATTCCCTGGTGATCATGGAAGCCATGTCCAAGGCCTTGCCCGTGGTTTCGTACGAGGTTGGCGGTGTGCCGGAGCAGATCATGGATCAGTCCACCGGCGTGCTTGTCCCGGCCGGAAATCAGAAGGGTTTCATCGAGGCTGCGGCACGGTTGCTTTCCGATCCTGGCCTTGTCCGGCTCATGGGGATGGAGGCCTTTGTTTCGGGCCGGAAGCGTTTCCCGGCGGAGCGGATGGTCGATTCCTATGTCCAGCTTTACCAGCGCATGGGCTAGTCGGCTCGGCGCACGAAAAAGCCCCCTGCTCGGCATACCGGGCAGGGGGCTTTTTCGTGGAATCCTTTAGCCCAGCTTCTTGCGGAGATGGGACCGGAGGAAGATGGCGATGAGGTTCATGCCCAGCACCATTGTAACCAGTACGAGGGAGGTTGCGTATTGGAGAGGCAGTGTGGCTTCGGGGTTGGTGGAGGAGACCGAAAGCGAGTAGATCTGGTAGGGCAGGGCCATGACTTCGTCGAATATGGAGGAGGGCAGGGTCGGGTTATAGCTGGCTGCGGCGGTGAACATGATGGCCGCAGTCTCTCCCGCTGCCCGCGAGATGGACAGGATCGAGCCGGTCAGGATGCCGGGCATGGCCGAGGGCAGGACGACCCTGAAAACAGTCTGCCATTTGGTGGCACCCAGTCCGAGGGAAGCCTCGCGGTAGGTGTCGGGAACACTCCTGAGCGCCTCTTCCGAGGTGCCTATGATGACCGGCAGGATGAGCACGGCCAGGGTCATGCAACCCGCGGCAATGGACACGCCCATTCCCAGTCCGCCGAGGTCCCTCGCGGCCACGAAAAAGGCCATGCCGAACAGGCCGAAGACCACGGAAGGCACGCCCGCCAGGTTGTTGATGCACAGCCGGATGATGCGCATCACCAGGCCGGGCATGGCGTATTCATGCAGATAGATGGCTGAGGCCACGCCCAGGGGCAGGGCCAGGGCCATGGAGCCTATGGACAGGTACAGGGTGCCGACGATGCACGGGAAAATTCCTCCGGCCAGGCCGCCTTCCGTGGGCTGGCCCGTGAGGAAGTCCCAACTGATGGCGGGCAGGCCGAAGTAGACCATGTACCCGATGATGATGAAAAGCGCGAGGCCGTTGATGGCAACCGCCACCCGGAACAGGTTGAACCAGAATTCCTGGGTGATTCGGCGCCGGAGGCGATGGCCGGGAGTATCCGGGATGGTGGAACCGGGTATTGCCATGTCGTTGCTTACCATTTCTGACATCTGCTCCCTCGATTACAGCGTTGCTGAGCCGACTTGCTTGTATTTGTGGGCAATGTGGTCGGCCAGGAGGTTGAAGAGAAACGTGATGACGAACAGGACCATGGCAATGGCGAAGAGCGCGAAATAGTGCGTTTCCAGGCCGAAGCTGGTTTCGCCCATCTCGGCGGCAATGGAAGCGGGCATCGGTCGAACCGGATCAAAGATGGACGTCGGAATGCGGGCTGCGCCGCCGGCCACCATGAGCACGACCATGGTCTCGCCTATGGAGCGGGACATGCCGAGAATGACCGCTGTCGACAGGCCCGATAACGAGGACGGGAGCACCACGCGCCAGATGGTCTCGAACCGGGTGGCTCCGAGCGCCAGAGAGCCTTCGCGGACTTCGTTGGGGACCGAATGAATGGAGTCCTCGGCAATGGAGGTAATGGTTGGAACGGCCATGAAGGCGAGCATGATGGAGGCGTTGAGCATGTTCACGCCGAATCGGATGTCGAAAATTTCGAGCAGGATGGGCGCGACCACGGCCAGGCCGAAGAAGCCGATGACCACGGAGGGTAGGGAGGCCAGCAGCTCCACCATGGGCTTGACGATCTCCCGCACCTTGTGGGGGGCAATCTCAGCCAGGTATATGGCGGTCATGATGCCGAGCGGGATGGCGATGAGCGAGGAGATCAGGGTGACCCAGACCGAGCCCATGATCAGCGGCAGGATGCCCCATTGGGGGTGTTCGGATATGGGTTTCCACTGTGCGCCGAAGACGAAGTCGTAGAAGCTGACGCCCGGGACTTTCGCACCCATGGCGTCAAAGCCGGTGAACGTCGGCAGGGCCTCGCCCACCAGGAAATACATGATCAGGCCCAGGGCGATGATGGACGCGCTAGCGGCCAGCAGAAACCCCGTCTTGATGGCCTTTTCTTTGTGGGAGCGTGAGAGCATTGTTTCTCGCTTCTGTTATGAAGAGTGATCCCGTCGGGGCGCCAGGCACCCCGACGGGAAGTAGCTTACATCAGATGCAGTCGTTTTGATATCAGTTGACCGGGACAAAGCCGACTTCGGCGATGATCTTCTGGCCGGCGGGAGACATGACGAATTCGATGAACTTGGCAGTCTCGCCGGTGGGCTGTCCGCCGGTGTACAGGTTCAGGCCGCGGGAAAGGGGGTAGGAGCCGTCCTTGCCGGTGGCCACGGAGGCCTGCACGCCATTCACGGTCAGGGCCTTGATGTTGGGATTCAGGAAGCCCAGGCCAACGTAGCCGATGCCCTTCTTGTTGCCGGCGATCTTGGCGGCCATGGCGGCGTTGGAAGGCATACGGGAAACAAGGTCGAACTCGTCTTCTTTCTTCATGACCTTGCCGTGCCACACTTCGTAGGTGCCGGAGTTGGTCTCACGGGAGAACAGGGCGATCATGCCCTTGTCGCCGCCAACGTCTTTCCAGTCGCGGATCTTGTCCTGATAGATGTCCTTCAGTTGGGCGGTGGTGATTTCGGAAACCTTGTTGGAGGGATGGACGATGGGAACCAGGCAGTCCAGGGCGATGACGAACTGGACGGGCTCGGTGCCGTTGGCCTTGCACTTTTCGATCTCGGCGTCCTTCATGTCGCGGGACATCATGCCGATGTCGGCGGTCTTGTTGATGATGGCCTTGGCGCCGTCACCGGAGCCGGTGGCGGAGATGGAGAAATTCACGCCGGGGTTGGCGGCCTGATACGCGGCGACCAGCTTTTTCATGGCCGGGTCAACGGTGGTGGAACCCTTGACACGGATGTCGGTAGCGAAAGCCAGAGCGGAGACACTCAGGACAGCCAGGGTCACAAAAGCAATAAGCAGTTTTTTCATGAAATACCTTCCTTAAAATTATGTAAAGAAAAGACAGTCCTCGTTGACATGTGAACTATTGATAATCCTGACATGTTACAGTTTCGTGACGAGGATTCGAAAGGTGGGTGACACTTTTTCGCTCAAAAAGGCCTTTCGAGAACGAATCGTTTTTGTCGACGGGATGAGGTGGCGCTGACCGAGAAGGGAGACGAGGTTGAACAGGACTGTAGCATGCCTAAGCCGTTGTGTGAACCACAAGCTTGGTTCCATACGTGAAGGGTGTCCGCGAGATCGTGGTGTTGTCCGTTGGGAGCAGGGTTTAGAACAGGGTGGTCAGAATCTCTGTTTCTTCGCCGCGCAGGATGGAGTCGCCGCTTTGCAGGACGGCCAGGCCGTGGGCGCGGCCCAGCCCGAACATGGGAGGCACTTCTTTTCCGGCAAAGGGGGTGGCGGTGATGGCGGACCCCTGGATATTCAGTTCGCACTGGACCATCCATTCCGAACCGGGATGGACGTTGATGCCCTTGGTGAAGCGGGCCTTGAGGGGCTGTTCCCGGTCGGGCAGGCCTCTCAGGCGGCGCACCACGGGCAGGATGACTGCGTGGTAGCAGGCGTGCACCGCTGCGGGCGGTCCGGGCAGGCAGAAGAGCAGGGTGTTGCCGCGCACGGCTGCGACCATGTTCCGGCCGGGGCGGATGTCGATGCGGCTGAAGATCGGGGTGAAGCCGCTTTCCTGGGCGGCCATGCGGGTGAAGTCCCGTTCGCTGTTTCCTGTGCCGCCCGTGGTCACGACCAGATCCGGCAAATCCGTGGCTGACAGTGTCTTGACAAGTCGGTTCTCGTCGTCGGGCATGACGCCGGTTTTAATCACCATGGCACCGCTTTGTTCGAACAGCCCTCGGAGCAGAATCAGGTTGTCTGCCGGGAACCGGGCCATGCCGTGTTCCTCGCATCCTGGCGCGGCCAGTTCGCTGCCCAGGGCGAGAATGCGCGCTTGAGGCCTGGGGTGAGCCAGCACCGAACTGACCCGAGTGCGGGTCATGACGGCTGCGGCCTGGGGCGAGATGATCCTTCCTGTTTCGGTGATAATGGTCTCTTTCCGGATTTCTCCGCCCACGGCCCGCACGAACCAGCCGCTGCGTACCGGGGTTCTGACCAGGATGTCCCCGTTTTCGGTCTCCACATCCTCTTCGGCCAGCACCGCATCCGCTCCGGGGGGTATGGGGCCGCCCGTGAGCACGCGCGCGGTCTGCCCCTTTCCAACTCTGCCCGGGGCCGTGGATTCAGCCCGGATACACTCGCCGACGGCCAGCCGGACGGGCTTCATGGTCCCGGCCAGTTTCACGTCTTCAGCCCGCAGTGCATAGCCGTCACGCACAGAACAGGCGTGTTCGGGGACGTTGCACAGGGCCTTGACGTCATGGGCGGCGACCAGTCCTACCCCGTCCATGGGGGAAATGGCTTCACTCTTGAGGGGGCGGGCGATTCTCAGGAGTTCCTGAACTGCCCGTTGGCGGGAAATGGGGGTGTGCATGGTCATCCTCGGCTATGGGCTTGCGGCTTGGAGCATAGTGTCACCCGCTCGAATGGTTGTAAAGGATTGCAGCATTACTTCAGTTGCAATATACTCGGAAATTGTTTTGCTGCCGGGTTTCTCGCCGGGACGCAGAATTGAGTATGCCCATTGTTCAAATAGAAAAAGGACCCACAATGAAACCGCAAATAATCTGTATCGTCGGTAAAAAGAAATCCGGTAAAACCACCTTCATGGAGAGACTGTTGCCCGAGTTGCGCAAGCTCGGCATATCCGTGGGAGCGGTCAAGCATGATGCCCATTCCTTTGAAATCGACCGCGAGGGCAAGGATTCCTGGCGGTTGAAACAGGCCGGGGCCGAGACCGTGGTCATATCCTCACCCGATCGGATTGCCATGATCAAGTCGGTCTCCCGTGAAATGACGCTTCCGGAGCTGGCTGAAAACCTGTTTGCGGATAAGCATCTGGTGCTTGCCGAAGGATATTTCAATTCCGATCAGCCCAAAATCGAGGTCCATCGTCGCGATACCCACGATCGGCCCCTGTGCGACAGGAACAATCAGGCCGAAAAAAAGCTCGTTGCCATGGTCACCGACCGGGGGGTGGAGGCGGACGTGCCCAAGTTCGGTCTGGACGATGCCGGGGAAGTGGCCATCCATATCGCCCGAAAATACTTCGGGTGGGTAAGCAGCGGCATGTGGGCTTTGCAGGATTAAGTTGAGGTTGCACTGGCTTTTGCTTCGAGCAGCGGGCCTGAAGAAATAAGGAAGGCCGCCCAAGGGGCGGCTTTTTGTTTGGGATGCGCGCCTTTGGCGCGGGAGGCATTGTTTGGGGCTTGCAGCCCCAAAGGCATTCCATGTCCTTTTTCGCGGATGTGTGCGTGTTCCCCTTGCAGCAAGTCTGAAGAAGAGCCGTCGCTCATCGCTCCTCCATGTTTTTTTTCAGCCCTCCCGGCGGGGTTCTTTTTTGG
>NZ_QTZO01000021.1 GCF_004025585.1 Pseudodesulfovibrio sp. S3 | reverse complement strand
GGGGAAGGGGAGGAAAGAACCCTTTTCAAAGGGTTTTTTCTCCCCTTCCCCCGGCCGTCGGAGACATCCTAAAAGGTAATACCCACGGCCCGTACCGGGGAGGCTTCGCCGTCCATGATCCGTAAGGGCAGGCAGCAGAAGACAAAGCCTTCCGAGGGCAGTTCTCCGATGTTGGTCAGGTTTTCGACGATGACCAGTCCAAAGTCGAACAGGATGCGGTGCGCGGGGAGTTCGAGGGAGTCCACCACATCGGGTGATGGGGTATCCATGCCGATGCCTTTGAGTCCGAGTCCGCCGAGGTATCGGGCTGCGGTTTCGGACAACGTGGGAAAGTCCTGGTAGTACCGGTCTGTTTTCCAATGCCGGTCCCAGCCGGTGCGCAGCAGCACGAAATCCAGCCCGTCCATGTCCGAGAGAAAGGCGAGATCGGCCTGGTCGATGGTGGGCCTGTCCAGGCCGGTCAGATCAATCACCACGCCCCAGCCCGTGAAGTTGTCCGGACCGAGACCGTCCAGGCCGGGAGCCTCTGCGAACAGGTGGCCTGCCGTGTCCACATGGGTACCCGTATGGGAAGTCATGGTCAGTTGCGTCTCGGCGAATTTGTCGCGGTGGATGAACCGGGTCCGCCGCACATTGGGCGACTCGTCGCCGGGATAGACCGGCATTCCCGTATGGATGGGATGGCTGAGATCAATGGTGTGCATGGGAATCCTCATCAGATGTTGTAGAGGGTCATGTTGGGCCGTTTGGCGAGTTGCATGTCAATCTTGACATCGTTTCGTGCCACGTTTCGTATTTCATCCATGGTCTTGGCCTTCAGGAACTTGGATTGCAGGCTGTGGCCGAAGGTGAAGTTGGCCGCGAAATAGATGGTGAACAGCCTGTACCGTCTGCGCGCCCGGCTGGGATCATAGTGATGGTCCAGGGCCTCGGCCAGCCGCAGGGCGTAGTCTCTGAAGCAGGTCTCGGGCGGGGTGTAGTCGGTGGTCCATTCCCGGAAAAGCCAGGGGCGGGCCATGGCCATGCGGCCCACGGACACGCCTGTGCAGCCCGTGGTTTCGAGCATGTCCAGGCAGTCTTCGGGCGTGATGATATCGCCGTTGCCGAAGACCGGGATGGAGACTGCTTCGGCTATGGCCCGGATATGTTCCCGGATGGGTGGCCGGGTGCGTTTGTCCGGGGCTACCCTGGGGTGGAAAACCAGACAATCCACGCCAGCGTCCTCGAATTGTCTGGCCAGCTTGACGGCAGGGGTTACGTCCGGGGTCCAGCCGGTTCGGAACTTGATGAAGACGGGTATGGACACGGCATTGCGCACGGCTTCGGCGGCCCTCAGCGCGGCGGCCGGGTCTTTGAGCAAGGCTGCGCCCGCGTTCTTCTTGACGATGCCCGACACCGTGCAGCCCATGTTGATGTCGATGCCGAAAAAGCCTGCTTCCTCCACCCGCCGGGCCGCCGGGACCAATTGTTCGGGGTTGGCTCCGGCGATCTGGCAGACCAGATGCGGCAGCTCCTCCTCCCGCCAGCGAAAGACCGAAGAGACGCGCGGATTTTCGGTGGGCACGCTCTTGGCCCCGCACATCTCGGTGAACATCAGTCCGCATCCGCCGTATTCGTTCAGGACCTCGCGGTAGGCCACGTGGCTCAGCCCGGCCATGGGCGCGAGCCAGAGACGGCTGGCAACGGGTTTGCCGCCGATGGACAGGGGGCGGTTCAGGAGTTCGGCCAGGGCGGTTTTCTTGGTGGGGTCGATTGGCTGCATACGGGTCGAATCTGCCCGGATTTGAAACCCTGTCAAGTTGCTTTTTTATGCTTCTCGAATCCTTTTCCCTGACATTTTCTCCCGAAATCATGGTTGGCGAAAAACCGGTGCTACTGTTTCCGCACCCGGCCCGGAGGTCTTGAAGACGGCCCTGATCGGTGCTGGCGGAGCGGTTCCGCCCATGCGCCTCGCGGACACCCGTTTGGCGGACGCAGCCCGGACACCCGGCCTGTATCAACCTGCAACGGACAAGGAGAAATACGAATGTCCACAACTGTCAGCAATGCCTTTGTATCCCAATACGTCGAGATGGTGCACCAGGCCTATCAGGCCCAGGGTTCCAAGATGCGCCAGACCGTGCGCCTTCAGACCGAGGTCCAAGGCTCCAAATGCGTCTTCCAGAAGGTCGGCAAGGGCGCGGCCGGGAAAAAGACCCGCCACGGCAATGTGCCGCTCATGAACCTCAATCATTCCAACGTGTCCTGCACCCTGTCCGATTGGTATGCCGCCGAGTACATCGACAAGCTCGACGAACTCAAGGACAAGAGCGACGAAAAACAGGTGGCCGCCAACGCAGGTGCCTGGGCCCTGGGCCGCAAGATCGACGAGCTGCTCATCGAGAAGCTCGACGGGGCCACCAACGTCGTGGCCGAAAGCGAGACCGGCCTGACCAAGGACAAGATCCTCCAGGCCTTTGGCACCATGAACGCCAACGACGTGCCTGATGACGGCCACCGGTTCGCCGTGGTCGGTCCTCACCAGTGGAACGAACTGCTCAATATCCAGGAATTCAAGTCCAGCGACTACGCCGGTGAACAGTACGCCTGGCTCAAAGGTACCGAGTCCCGCACCTGGCTGGGCATCACCTGGATGTTCCATACCGGCCTGCCCCTTGACGATGCCGGTATGCGCAAGTGCTACGTCTACCACCGCAACGCCGCGGGCCTGGCCGAGGGCCAGAAAATCCAGGCGTTCGTGGACTGGGTGCCGGAAAAGGCCGCCCATCTGGTGGATCACATGCTCAGCGCCGGAGCCTGCCTCATCGACCCGGACGGGGTCATCGAGATCCAGTGCGACGATGACGCTATCATCGTCTAGGACCGCGAATAACAACAAGCAACCGCAAGCAGAGGGGGTGACCCCTCTGCCAAGCATAAGGAGTTCAATGATATGGCATATGTAAGCGAAAACATGCGACTCATGGGCGGGGTGCCCAGCCAGCAGTTGTTCATCTACCGCACTGAGGACGCCGTGGCGGACGTAACCGCTTCCGGCTACTTCAATGAAGCGGCGGAAGACTACAACCTGGATACCGGCGACATCATCATCTCCTGCACGGGCGCGGACATGGCCGCTGCCGTGGACATGATGGTGGCCACCAATACGGGCGGCACGGTCACCGTGGTCAGCGGAACCTAATCAACGGGATGGAATGGAACTGAGGTAAAACCCACCTTCATGGGGGCCTTCCTTCGGGGAGGCCCCGTAAAATCTGCAGAGGAAACCGCCTTTGGAGGGGGTTTTCGGGTGATTTCGCATCCGGCAGGCAAGGGCTTGCACCCTTGCATACCTTTTGCCGCACCTTCGGCGTTTGCGGACAGGGGCGCCATCTTCAACGGTCTGCTGAAGAAAACGGCAAGAAGATACAATGAATTCAATATTGAACAGCGACAAATATACGCGTACAAGAAAAAACACCTATACCGGCGAGACCGAGCGTCAGTGGCTTCAGTATGCGGATGAGACTTTCGAGCCGGTCCGCAAGGATGGGGATCTGAACAGGAAATTCCACGGCAACAAGCGGACCCTGGATTGGTGGACTGTGGACAAACCCAGGGATTGGAGCCCGCTGAAAGAGGGCGAGAAGGTCTCCCTGAACCATGATTATGGTCAGGCGGACCAGCCGAAGAAGCCTTCCGTCCCTGCCGGGAATCGCCAACAGAGCGGCACCCCACCCCGGATGCTGTTGGCCATGGGCGCACAGGCTGTGAAAGATGCAGGGGCGAGTAGCTCCAACAACGCTTCCCAGGCTGCAGGCCAACTGAACCAATGGGAGCGCGAACAAGGCATTGATCCGAATCAGGGATCTGGTCATGAACAGCGGCCACCGTCCTCGGCAAGAGACGCGGCAGGACTGAAAAAAGGAGCACAGGCTCAAAGCCTCAAAGAGTATACCGAATGGCTCTATAAAATGAAAAACAACCCACCCTGGAAGCAGGTCATGACTCCTGCAGAGAAGGTGCAGGGCGTGACGCATCCTGTGGGAGAGGAGGTTGGCCTGACCGCGTTACAGGATTTGCTTAAAAGATCAGGTCCTTTCGGGAGGATGGCAGGGAAAGTTCTGGGGCCAGTGGGGATAGCATGGGATGTGATAGGAGGTCCTGACGACGCATGGTAAGTAATCAATTTAAAAAGGCTGCTGTAGATATGGCCGGTCATTTGATCGTTGCTGGGGTAGTGTTTGGACTTTGTTATTGGTGGTTTAATCGAATGGACTTTCCGATAATATGTAGCGCCATAATTATTGCCGGCGGCATCAAAAATTCCATTATGACCTTTAATTATGAAAAAAGATGCCGACAAGAGGACAGCAAGAACCCTCATCAAGGCAAAGAATGAATCTGTTGCCTACCTTGCCTGGCATAAGGGGTGGAAGGCGGCAGTGCAGTTCTTCGAGGTTTGGCTGAAAACACCATGTTGGTTGGGTCTGTGGACCGTGGACAAGCCAAAGGATTGGAACCCTCTGCCAGAGGAGAGTTCTGTCTGTACGGAATAGCTATTTTGTTGCTGATGCTTTGCCACAGCGCCTATCTTATGAGTCCCTATGCGGTGGGTGTCTTTCCTGCATATGAAATGGCGGCACAAGAATACATATCTGGCTGATATGTATTTGTTTTTTTGCCATTACCAACTGGTCGACGGGGCTGACGAACATCATCAACAGCTTTGTGTACGGCCTGCTCTTCGTGGCCGTGACAATAAGGACGAAAAGCATCGTTCCATCGGCCATTGCCCACTTCGCAGTTAATTATACCTACTTGGCGTAAGGGGCGGAACTAACCGAGGGGCTTGAGTCCGCTGTGGCGGGGGAGAAGGTCTCCCTGAACAAAAACCTGACAGGGCGTTGGAGTCAGGCGCAAACCTAAAACTTCAACGTCATCCCTGATCCCACTTCCCTGACCGGGCATTTCGCGGCCAGACTGATCTTGGCGGCCAGGTCTGTGCAGTGGCAGCACCACAGCCCTTCCAGGCCGAGGGCGGCCAGATAGTCGGCAGTCGGGTCGAGCCGTTCCGGCTTGGCCTTCTGGAGGTGGAAGCCGCCGAGCACGGCGCGCACGTTGTCCACGCCCGTGACCCGTTTTGCCTGTTCAATCGTGTTGCAGATGCCTGCATGGGCGCAGCCGGAGATGACCACCAGCCCCGTATCCGTGACACAGGCCAGGGCCGTGTCGTCGGGCAGGTCGTCGGCTACCGGGCCATCCTTTTCCATGCGCTCGCCCAAGGTCGAATGTCCTTCGAAATCCAGCACACGCTCGACCTCACCCAGCGTCACCAGGGATTCCGTGAGCCAGGTCGGCGTTTCGGTCAGGGTCAGGTCGAATTGCGTGGACAGTTTTTCCTCGGCCAGCAACATGCCCAGCTCAGGCACCGCGTCTTTGCGTTTGGACATGAACGCCTTGGGATGGGCAACCAGTCGGGGGCGGGCATGGTCCATCTTGTGGATTGCAGCTTCGAAATAGTGTCGGATAAGGTGATCCAGTCCCCAGGTATGGTCGAAATGGCCGTGGGACAGGGCGATCCAGTCCAGGTGCAGCAAATCGATGCCCTTGCGCCGGGCATTGATCATGAAGGCGTCGGAATACCCGGCGTCGAACAGCACTTCACGGTCGTCGACACGGATGAAAATGGACAAGCCGGGTTCAGCCTGAAACTGGGTGCCGATGAGTGAGTTGTTTTCCACGAGAAAAGTCAGTTCCATGGGTGACCTCCGAGTATATCCTGCTGGAACGGAATAAAAAAACAGTCTATGCTCAATCCATGATTCGCCGCAATACCATTTTTTTCCTGTGTCTGCTTTGTTTTTCCCTGCTCCGGCCTGCCACGGCTTCGGCCCTGACTGTCCGTTTCCTGAGCGTTATAGACGGCGACTCCCTGCTGATCGAACACAAGGGGGATGCCTGGGAAATCAGGCTCATCGGCATTGATGCTCCTGAATTCAAACAGGAATACGGTGTGCAAGCCAAGGTTTTCTCTCTGAAATTCTGTCACAACAAGACCCTGCGTCTGGAATTCGACCGCGAGAAAAAGGACCGCTATGGCCGCCGTCTGGCCTATGTCTATGCCGACGATGTCATGCTCAACGAAGAGCTCGTCAGGGCAGGCCTGGCAATTCCCATTATGATCAAGCCCAACACCCGCTATTATGCCCGGTTCAAGGCCGCCGAAAAGGAGGCTGTCGCAAAGAAATGCGGCTTCTGGCTCCGGGGCGGCCTGAAGCAGACTCCGGCCCAGTGGCGCAAGTCACACCCCGGGAAATAGGAATGCCTCAGGCCGCCGGAGGCTTTTTCTAGCCCAACCGGCGGGCGAATTCTGAAACGATGATGGCGCCTGCCTGGGCCACGTTGAGGGAGTCGAATTCCCGCAGAAACGGGATGTGCAGGCTGTGGTGGGAGAATTTGGCTACGCCGGGCCGGATGCCCTTATCTTCGTTGCCGAGGATGAGCACGGCGGGCGTCTGGAGTTCGGCGGTATACACATTGTCCGAGTCCGAGGTCCTGCGGGCGCAATACAGGGTGTAGTCATAGTTGACGCAGTCTTTCATGGCGTTGGCCAGGTTGCCGGCCTTGGCCACGGGCAGATTGTTCAGTGCCCCGGCGCTTGAACGCATGGCTCCGGCCCCGAGGTAGGCTCCGTGATGCTGACAGACTATGAGTCCGGCCCCGCCCAGGGCATGGACGGTTCTGGCGAGCACGCCCACGTTGCCGGTATCCTGTACTTGATCCAGGGCCACGATGAGCGGCAGGGGGGCGTCCACGGCCTCTTCAAGGAGCCTTTCGAGCGGTGTGTAGTCCAGGACCGCGCACCGGGCGGCTATGCCTTGGTGGTTGCCTCGGTACATGAAGTCCAGTTCCTTGGCGTCAACGGACTTGTAGGGTACCTTTTGGGTACGGCACAACTCCACGATTTCTTCCAGCCCCTTGTCATGGCGGCCTTTACGGAAGGCGACAAAGTCTACCCTCTGAGGATTGTCGAGCAGCAGCTCCTTGATAGGTTTGTTGCCAACTACGTAGATTTTACTGTCTTTTTTATCCGGGCCGTGATCTTGCATTTAATATCCCCTGTGAATAGCGTGGCAAATTGTTGCACATGGTTGCGTTTGCCAAGGCGGTCTAGTAGGCGTTTTACGCTGCTATTGCAATCCAAGGCAAGGTGCGCTAGCAGGTATTTGTATTATGTTGGAAGTCAAGATTTTTTCTAGACTTTTCAATGCCAGGTGAATCTGATAATGATGTGCGAAAGTCGGAGGATGACTTGAAAATTTTACAATATACATGCCTGATTGCAGTGGGACTGCTCGTTGCGACCCTGACCACCGGTTGTTCGACCAAATCCACGCCCGAGGTTGTCCCGGTTGTGGAGGAAGTGGTCACCGAGAATCAGGTACCCGAAGATGCCGAGGCCCTTGAACCGGAGATCGAGGCCACGCCTGAAGCCTCCGAAGAAGACCTCACTCAGACCGAACAGGCTGTACTCAACCAGCGCTTTGGTCTGCTTTTCGACCTGGAGTCCCATGAGACTGCGGAAGTCGAACTGTTTTTTTCCTACTTCAACCACAAGGCACGCAAGACCGTGGTGCGCTGGCTGGAGCGCTCTCAGCCGTATCTGCCCTATGTGCGCCGCGTCTTCACCCAGTACGGCCTGCCGCAGGACTTGGTTCTGCTGCCCTTTGTCGAGTCCGGGTACAACGTCAAAGCCTATTCCTGGGCCGGTGCCGGCGGCATGTGGCAGTTCATGAAGGGAACAGGACGGCTCTATGGTCTCCAGTCCAACTGGTGGATCGACGAGCGCCGCGACCCCTACAAGGCTACTGATGCGGCTGCACGCCACCTGCGCGACCTTTATGATAAATTCGGTGATTGGTACCTTGCCCTGGCCGCGTACAATGCCGGTGAAGGCAAGATCTCCCGTGCCTTGAAGCAGGCCGATTGCGATGATTTCTTCGAATTGACCGAAAAGAACCGCAAATTATCCGGCCGTACTCGCCTGAAAAAGGAAACCCGGCATTACGTCCCGAAGTTCATTGCCATTTCCAAGATATTCCAGAACCTTGATTCCCTCGGTTACGAGCCGGTGTCCTGGGAGATGGAAGAGGAAATCGCACCCGTCAAGGTGCCCGCCGGTACAGATCTGCTCGCCCTGGCCCGTGCCGGGGGCATGACCTGGTCCGAATTCCACGAGTACAATCCGGCGTTTCGCCGTCAGGTCAGCCCGCCCAACATGGAGGCCACCGCTTATCTGCCCGTGGCCAAGGCCGACAAGATGATAGCCTATCTGGCTGATCCAGGCTCCAGGCCCTATGCGGGTTATACCCGGTACCGCGTTCGGTCCGGTGATTCCTGGTGGCGCATCTCCAGCAGATACGGTGTGCCCATCAATGTGCTCAAAAGCGTCAACAACACCCGTTCGAACACCCTGAGGCCAGGACAGTACGTCATGGTGCCGGGCAACGGTGCAGGCAAGACTGTGACCGCGTCCGCCCCTGCCTCATCCTCGTCCTCCTCCAAGGCCGAGACCCGGGCCATTGCCGCCAAACGCGGCAATTATGTGGTTCATTCGGGCGACACCCTGTGGTCCATATCCCAGGTCTTCGGGACAACGGTGTCCACCTTGAAGAAGGCCAACGGATTGCGCTCCAACAGTCTCAAGGTCGGCCAGAAGCTCTACATCCCGAACAGTACCAATGAGGCCACCAAACAGGCTGTCAAGGATGCGGAAAAGGTCAAGACCCAGCTGGTCCAGTACAAGGTGCGTCGGGGCGACAACCTGACCACCATTTCTGAAAAATTCGGCGTCACCGTCTCGGACCTGCGCCGTTGGAACTCCCTGAATTCCCGAGGCACCATCTACGCAGGACAAAAACTCAAGGTGTACGTTCAGTAGTGCGAAACAACCAAAAACCGCCCTGTCAGCTTGGCTGACAGGGCGGTTTTTTTTGGCCTGCTGCGGCCAGAGGTGGAACCTTTCGAGAAAGGTTCCACCTCTGGCCTCCCCCTCCAAGGCTATTTGTCGTCGCTTCGCTGGAGGGTGATAAAATTAGTTTATCTCGTAGCTTAGCTGCCGTAGGCAGCGAAGCATGCCTCCCAAATGGAGCGCCTTGGGTGCCAAAGGTACCCAACAGCGGCTCACCTCCCCGATGCCGTGAGGCTTGGGAGAGTGGGGCGGATGTGTCGATTTCGGGTGCGGTTTGAGCGCAGGCGTAGCAACGCTACGTTGAGCATCAAATCGTGCCCGAAAGCAGCGCAGACGGCCTGCTATCGCAAGCCGGGTTCATTACAGGATGTCAGCACCGCTGAGTATTGCCACGAACCGCTTGAACACGTTCATGTCCACGTTTTCGCGCAGGTCGTTGCGGATGAGCGAGAGGGCTTCGTAGGGTTGCATGGCTTCGGCATACGGGCGGTCGGTGGTCAGGGCATCGTAGATGTCCGAGAGTGAAACGATGCGGACGGGCAGAGGCACGTTGTCTCTTTTGATGCCCGACGGGTAGCCGCTGCCATCCAGTTTCTCATGGTGAAAAAGGATGCAGTTGATGGTGTTCTGGGTCATGGGCAGGTGTGCGCACATGGACACGCCGTGGACCGGATGTTCCTTGATGATTTCGCGTTCTGCCTGGGTCAGGGGGCCGCGTTTGTTCAGGATGCGTTTGGGGATCTTGGCCTTGCCCACGTCGTGCAGCAGCGCGCCCAGGGCGTATTCGAAGATCTCGCTTTCGGTCATTTCATAGGAGCGGAACACGGCGACCGAGTAGACGAACACGTGCATGCAGTGGGTGTAGGTCTTGTAGTCGTGGGAGATGAACGGGGCCACGGCGGACAGGGAGTTGTCAGTGGCGAGGAATTTGATGGAATTCTTGACGATATCCGAAAGCTGGTCGAAATGGCGTGCCCTGAGGGAGCTGGGGAGCTTTCGGTCGAAAATGTCCTGCATGACCAGCGAGGACGCTTCGTAGAACACCTTGGAACGGTTTTCGATGGGCAGGGATTCGTCAAGGAGAATGCTGCCCAGGTTGCGTTCGATGTACTTTTCGTATTGTGCTTTTTCGGAGCCGCGGATGTAGACTTCCGTGATTTTTTTTTGGTGCAGTATCTGTCTGTGCCGGGAGGTGAATGTCTGGCCGGAGGGAGTGTACAAAACAAAGTCTCCGTCCTTCCAGATGTAGACGGAAAAATCCCTCAAAGCCTCCGGGAAAAGCATGACCGGCGATACGGGGAAGTAGGATACCGGCCGAGCGGCTCGAGTAATCGTACCCATTTCCCATTCACATATAATGGTAGAGCATGAATTGCTAGCAAAAGTTGGGATAACATCTAGAGGATTTCATAAAAAGCTTCAGATTGTTGTCGGGAGCGGACTGGGCAGATGTGGGATTATAACGATTTTTAGGCCGGGAAGAGCCTTTCCAGCACATTTTCCACTTCGGTCATGTCGATCGGTTTCGCAATGTATTCGGTCATGCCGCTGTTCAGGAACGTTTCCCTGTCACCGACCATGACGTGGGCGGTCATGGCGATGATGGGCACATAGGGATTGATGGAAGATTCAGGCCCTGAATCGCGGATGATGGTGGTGGCCTCGACTCCGTTCATGTCGGGCATCTGGATATCCATGAATACTGCGTCAAAGGAGTGTGTTTCCAACAGGCTGAGGGCTTCTTTTCCATTGCAGGCAGAGGCTGTCATATGCCCAAGTTTGCCGAGCATCCTGGTCACCATGTGTCGGTTGATGCGGTTGTCTTCGACCACCAGGAGACTGAGCCCGCTTCGTGCGGACCGGGTCTTGGCCGTTTTGCCCTGCTTTGTCTCTGTGTGTGCGGCATCCATTTGGAGGTCCAGCGCCATATGGACGGTTGTACCTTCCCCCGCGGAGCTTTCAATGGACAGCAGTCCGCCCAGGAGTTCGGCCAGTCGCTTGACGATACCCAGCCCCAGCCCGGTTCCCTGGTGTTGCCGGACGTACGAGCCGTCAACCTGCGTGAAGGGTTCAAAGACCTTGTTGATCATGTGGTCCGGAATGCCGATGCCGGTATCCTCCACGGAGAAGAGGAGCCTGATCATGCCCTGCGGCATATCCCTCCGAATGGTCTGGATTCGCACGGTTACCCGGCCGGAATCAGTGAACTTGACGCCATTGCCTACCAGGTTGAAAAGGATTTGCTTGAGCCGACTCTTGCCGCCTATGAGCAGGTAAGGGACATCCTCGTCGATCTCGCTGGACAGAATCAATCCCTTGCCCTGGGCTTGGCATTTGAAGCCCTGGAGTATGTCTTGGACAAGGCCTTTGGGCGTGAAGGGTTCGATCACCACCTCCATTTTTCCCGCCTCTATCTTGGAAAAATCCAGGATGTCATTGATGATGGCGAGCAGGGTTCTGCCCGAGGCCAGAGCGGTTTCTACGTAGTCGGTCTGTTCCTCGTTCATCTCGAACCGCTGAAGGAGTTGGAGCATTCCGAGTACGCCGTTCATGGGCGTTCTGATTTCATGGCTCATGTTTGCCAGGAATTCGTTTTTGGTCCGGTTGGCTGCTTCGGCCTGCTCCTTGGCCCGGCGTAAGTCCTGTTCGATACTCTTGCGTTCGATGGCCAGGGCGATCTGCTCGGACACCGAAATGAGCATGTCCATGTCCCTGCCCGAATATTGATACGGGTTGGTGTAGGATTGGACGGCCATGACTCCGACCACCTCCCCTTTGATCTTGAGCGGGATGCCGAGCCATATCTGTGAAGCTGATCCGAACATGGCGCTTTCGTCGGCAGAAATCATATTCAGGAAATCACCTCTCTTCATATAGGTGACGTGTGTGGCTTCCGATTCCTCCCTGGTCAGTTCCCGCTGGACAACCAGCCATGGTTTCCCGGATCGGATGACTTGCACCGACAGACTGGGCGTGCCGTTGTCTTTGATATCGAAGAAGTGCCCCTTCAGGTTGTCCTTTTCGTCTTCGAAATAGGTAAATTTGAGGCGGGACTTGTCTTTGTCCAACAGGCCGATGAAGAAGTTCTTGGCCTCGATGTATTCGGTGAGCAAGGTGTGTATGCGGCCGTAGAGTTCATCCAGGTCCGAGGTGATGCTGACCATGTTGGATATGCGGTAGAGGAGGGTTTTGACCGTTTCGTTGTGTCGGCGCAGGGTCACGTCCGTGAAGGTCCAGATGACGCCTTTTTCGACATCGTCTCTGTCCATGGGCTTGGCAAAGAGATTCAGCCGGACCAGGGAGCCGTCCGGGCGTTGAAGCTGCAACTCCGTCTGGTGCTCTCCCCTGACCGAGATTTCGTACAGGCTGCGTCGGCGTATGCTTTGGTATTGTCTTTTGGACGGCAGGATCGAGGATCCGTCGGTTCCGATGAGAGACTCCTTGGTTCGTCCCAGAATCTCGGCACCATAGGTGTTGATATGCTGGATAGTGTCTTCGGTGACCAGGACCATGCCCACCCGGGCGTTTTGCTGAATGGCCTGCATTTGGTCCAGGGTCTGCTTGAGCCGGTCTTCATAGAGCTTGCGTTCAGTGATGTCGATCATGGACGCGATGGACTGCGTGCTGTGGGGCAACATGTCAACCTGGATGTGAATATGACGAATCTTGCCGGTACGGGAAACGAAGCGACATTCATAGGCAGCCGGAGCCTGTTTGCCGACAGCGCGGCGATTACGGTGATATTTGATCATGCGGGGCAGGTCTTCTCTGGAGACGAGATCGGTCCAGGATATTCTGCCCTCCACGTCCTTGACGTCATATTCAAGCAATTCGGAAAACTTTTTGTTGACCTTGGAAATGATGGTGTCTTCATCCACGATGATGGTGGCCGTGCCCGTGGCTTCAAAGACGCTGCGGTATCGCTGTTCGCTTCTTTTCAGTTCTTCTGCCGCTTCGAGATTGCGGGTGATGTCCGTGGCCACACCCAGGATGCCGCCGGGCCTGCCGTCAGGGGCATGGAACATGGTCTTGCGGACCATGATGACCCGTTCGCATCCGTTGAGCATGGCGGGGCACTCGTACTCCTGGAAGCTGCTCCGCTCCAGCAGTTCGTCGTTTTTGTTCAGGAGGGAAGAGACCATGTCAGCAATGGGGAGATCTTCAATCCGTTTTCCGAGGAACGCGGCCCTGTCCAGGCCGATGAATTTCGCGAAAGATTGGTTGCCGCCCAGCAATCTGCCTTCGTTGTCTTTGAAGAAAACATGGCTTGGCACCGCGTTGATCACGGTCTCAAGGAGAGAAAACCGGTTTCCGAACGCCTCTTCGGCGCAGCGTTGATCCGAGGATTCCCTGGCTGGTTTTCTTGCTTGTGTGCCGGTAAAGGCGGCTCTTTCAAGGCTCTTGGCGAGTGCCAAGGTCATGTCGGCCAGCACGGTTTTTCCTTTGCTCACGCAGTCCCAGGCACCTCGCTGGATGGCCTTGAGAATGTCCTTTGTCCGGGCGTTGTCGGAAATGATGATGACGGGGGTGTCGGGAGACAACTTCACCAGTTCTGCCAGGACAGAGAGGCCGTCAGTGTCGGGGAGCCGGGGATCGAGCAGGACGGCATCGGGCTTTTCGCTCAGGAAGAGATCTATGGCCGTGGAGTTGTCTTCGGCTTGAAGAGGTGCATAGCCCTTTTCCCCGAGATAGTCGGCCGCCCGTACCCTGAACGAGGTGTCGTTATCGATGATCAGCACACGGGACAGTCTCAAAGTGGATTCCTTTTTCAGCCGGGGGCGGTGTGGAGAGTCTTTAGTCGTATCAAATTTATCACGGCAAACAAGGAATTGTCCATGATTCCTTGTCTATGACTATGGAAATGAGTATGATGAAATAATCCACACCCATCAGGAGACGCCTCATGAAAACGACGATTCTTTCCATTTTGAGTGTTTTGGTTCTGTTTTCAAGTCCTGTCCGGGCCGAGGGGCCGTTGCTGTTCGTTTCAGATATGGATTTTGCGCCGTATTCCATGGTTGCCGACGGCGGCCGTGCAACCGGCATCGACGTGGAAGTCCTTGCCGAGGCAGCCCGCCGGGCCGGACTGGAGTTGACCGTGCAACCCCAGGAATGGGCAACGCTCATCGAGATGGTCCGGCAGGGGCGGTGCGATGGAGCGACTTCGCTTTTCAGAACCCCTGAACGGGAACAATTCGCCATGTTCATGGATGCGGTGCCGGTGCATTTCAGCGATTATGTCCTCTTCACCCTGGCCGGCGGTCGGTTTCCCTTTGAGTCATATGACGATCTGGCCGGAAAGACCCTTGGTCAGATTGTTGGTGTGAACCTGGGCCCGGAGTTCGAAGCAGCCCGCAGTGCCGGGAAAATGAAGGTGGTGGAGTTCCAGGATCACCGGGAGGCCATGAAGGGGTTGCTGAACGGCACTATCGACGCCTTTGCCGGCAATATCGATGTGACCTATAACCGGCTCACGACCATGGGCATGACCAGTTCCATCGTGTATCTTCCAAGGAAGATTGTGAGCGGACAGCCTTCCTATGCTGTCCTTTCCCGGTCATCAAGCCTTGAGGACAAGGACATGGTCATCCAAAAAATCGAGCAGGCTTTGGATCAGATGCACAGGGACGGAACCTACAATACCATCGCAAAACGGTACCTGTTCCGTTTCTAGCCGCATTTCACCATAAGGGCGGAACACCTTCTCGTCAGGGGCTTTCCTTCATGGCGGGTAGGGTGAAGGCGAATTCGCTTCCCTTGCGGATGTGGCTTTCGGCCCAGATATGGCCTCCGTGTTTCTCAATGATATGACGGCAGATGGGCAGGCCGAGACCGGTCCCTCTGGGCCGGTCGGACTTATTTCCTCCCACTTGAGAGAACTCTTCGAAAACGGTTTCCAGCAGGTCTGCCGGGATTCCTATGCCGGTGTCCGAAACGCTGATGCGCACGTTGTCGCCCACGCGTCGGGCGCTGCAGGTTATCGTGCCTTCCGAGGTGAACTTCACCCCGTTGGAAAAAAGGTTGACCATAACCTGGATCAGCCTGTCCAGGTCCCCCATGACCCTGGGAAGGTCCGGTTCGATTTCGAGCAGGAGCACCAGGTTGGTCCCGTCGAACAGGGAGGATATGGCATCCACCGACCTCTGGATGAATTCTTCCGGCTGGAGTGGGGTCAGATTGTATGAAACCTTTTGCGCTTCCATTTTGGCCAGGTCGAGAACGTTGTCGATGAGTGAGGTCAACCTGTTGCCCTCGCTGGTGATGATATCGATGTTTTTCATGATCTGTTCCGCTTCCCGTTGCAGCCGTGGGCCTTCGGTATGCGCCAGGGCAGGCAGGATCGAGTCGATCATTTTCTTGCGGATGATCTTGGTGAAACCGAGGACCGCCGTGAGCGGGGTGCGCAGTTCGTGGGATACGGTGGAAAGGAAATCGGATTTGGCCTTGTTGGCTTGATCAAGCTCCTTAGTTCTTTCCTGTACCCGGATTTCAAGGAGGTCGTGACTTTGCTTGAGCGCTCGTTCGTTGCGTTTCCTTTCGCTGATGTCCCTGGCAACGATGATTGCCCGGCGCGTGTCTCCGAGGGAGACCAGCTGCAGGGTCATTTCCACGGGCACCGAGGGAGAGTCTTTTGTTTCGGGACAGCGGAATTCGGTTTCCAGACGAGTCGTCTTGGTCTCGTTGTTGAAGAGGTTGTCGGCATACCGCCGGATATGTTGCGGCAGGATGTTCTTGAACAGGGAGCCTTTGATTTTTTGCAGACTGCAATTGAGCAGGGTGTGAGTCGATCCTGACGTGTCGAGTATCATACCCGTGTCCGGGTCCACCACGAAGATGGCATCATTCACCCTATCCAGCAGGGCACGGAATTGCTCCAATTCGTCAAGACGGGTCTTGAGTTCCGGGTAGTAGCTTTTGCTGATGGACCGTTTGCCCAGACCGATGAGTTTTTGACGCTCGGAAGTCTGGTCCAGTTCCGGATCAGCAGGCTTGTCTGAATAATTCGATGAGTTCATTTGTCGTCGGTTGTTTCGGATTGGTCAGCATACAGGCGTCTGCCAGGGAATTTTCCGCCAGAAGCGGCAGAACGGCCTCGGTCATCCCCAGTTGGTACAGATTGTCCTTGATGCCCACGGACTGCTTGAGGGAACGAATCGCATTCAGGGTTTCCTCCCGTGCTGCGTCCAAGGGGGCGTCTTGTGGAATGGGCGCGCCCAGTGCCAGACCGAGTTTGCGGTATTTTTCCGGTTCCGAAGCGAAGTTGTATTCGACGACATGGTCCAGCAGAATGGCGTTGCACAAGCCATGGGGCACGTCCAGCAACCCTCCGAGACTGTGCGCCATGGCATGGACCGCGCCGAGAATGGCATTGGAAAAGGCCAGCCCCGCATGGGTGGAAGCGAGCATCATGCCGGTCCTGGCCTCCATGTCGTCTGGCCGTTGCACGGCGGCAAGCAGGTGTTCATTGACCAGGCGCACGGCTTCCATGGCGTTCAGGTCGGTGATGGGGGACGAGGCGTTTGAGACAAAGGCCTCAAAGGCATGGGTCAAGGCGTCCAGTCCGGTATGGGCGGTCAGATCCTCCCCCATGGTCAGGGTAAGCAGAGGGTCGATGAGGGCCAGATCCGGCACCATGGTCTTGGAAACAATGGCGATCTTTACGTGTCGGTCCGTGTTGTTGATGATGCAGAACTGGGAAATGTCGGCAGCGGTTCCGGCCGTGGTGGGAATGCATATGAGCGGTGGTCCGGGGCGTTCGACGTTGTCTACACCCTCGAATTCGAGCACATGCCGATTGTTGGTGCAGACGATGCCGATGGCCTTGGCGCAATCCATGGGAGAGCCTCCTCCCACAGCCACGATGGCATCACATCCTTCCCTGCGGTAGACTTCGGCCCCGGCCATGACTTCGGCATGTCGAGGGTTGGGCGTGATGTCGGAGAAGACAGTGCAATTTACCCCTTCTTCCCGGAGGCGGTCCACGATTCTGCCCAAACAGCCGATGGATTCGAGTACAGGGTCGGTTACGACCAACGCCTTTTTTATGGACAGGTTGGCGGCATATTGTCCCACCAGCATGGCCGCGCCCGCGCCGAACACGAATTCAGGTGCCACAAATTTTCGTAACTCACTGTAGTCATTGTCGGACATGGTCGAACCTCCCTCGCCAGTCTTACTGTGTCAAACCATAGGGATACTATGGGTTTTCGTCCATGATTTTCAGGAGAGAAGCTATTTCGACTTTGAATTTTTCGAGTGTTTCGCCAGGGTCGCCCATGCCCTGGCAGGCATCCATGAACACCGAGGCTGCCAAGGCCGCCGGGTTGGCTCCTATGGCCACGCAGACGGATTTGAGCGTGCGTGCCAGTTCCCGGGAGAGATCCATGTCCATAGAGTCAAAAGCCTGGTGAAGCTCTTTCGTCATGACAAGCAGTTCGGTTTGGGCGGTGGCCAGGAAATCCGTGAAGGTGGTCTTGTCCACTCCGAGGTTTTTCATGGCCGCATCCGGGGTCCAGGTCGGGACTGATTCGAGATTTGTTGCCAGGGGTTCCCTTGGAGGAGAGGGGATTGTTTCGGCGGGAGTCATTGCTTTGGGCGGCACGGGCAGGGAGCCGATCAATCTGTTGATGATCATGGCCAGTTCGTGGAAGTCCACGGGCTTGGCCACATAGTCGTCCATGCCTGCCTCCAGGCTTTTGTCCCTGAACTCCTTGAGGGCGTGGGCCGTAACACCGACGATGGGGATGGTCGGGTCGGGAATGGGGCCACCCGGTATGGCCGAGCGGATGGCCTTGGTGGTGGAGATGCCGTCCAGAACGGGCATTTCAATGTCCATGAGGATGAGGTCGAAGGCCTCGCGCTTGAGCAGGTCCAGAACCTCGAGGCCGGTTCCGGCCACGGCATAGGAGTAACCGAGGTCCTCGAGCTTGAGGGTGGTGACCATGACGTTGACGTCGTTGTCTTCCGCCACCAGAATGCGGACGGGTCGGGTGGGCGCATCGGGCAGGCCGCGGGTATCCTCGACAGGCAGGGGGCAGTATACGCCGGGCTGGAACCAGACGGTGAACGAGAAGACGCTGCCTTTGCCCACGGTGGAGGTGACCTGTATGTCGCCGCCCATGAGCGAAATGAGCTCCTTGCAGATGGCCAGGCCCAGGCCGGTGCCGCCAAAGGCTCGGGTGGATTGGGAAAAGCTCTGGAAGAGGGTGCCCATGAATTCGCGGGGGATGCCGATGCCGGTGTCTTCCACCTCAAAGGAGACCCCCAGTGTACGGCTGTCCTTGTCCGGCAGTATGGGCACCTTTGCAGGCAAAACCCGGACGGTGATGGTGCCTCTATGCGTGAACTTGATGGCATTGCCCACCAGATTGACGAGCACCTGCCGCACGGACAAGGGGTCGCCCTTGACGCACTGCTGGAGATCCTCGTCTATTTCCAGGATCATGTTCAACCCTTTCTGCCGAGCCTGGAGTTCCAGGCCTTTCATGGTAGCCCTGACATGGAAAGACAGGTCGAAGTCCACGCAGTCCAGCTCCAGCTTGCGGGCTTCGATCTTGGACAGGTCGAGGATGTCGTTGATGATGGAGAGCAGGTGCTGTGCGGAGTCCTTGACGGTTTTGAGGTAGTCCCGCTGGTTGTCGGTCAGGTCGGTCTGCAGCGTTATGTCGGTCATGCCCACGATGGCGTTCATGGGCGTCCTGATCTCGTGGCTCATGGCCGCCAGGAATTCGGATTTGGCCCTGTTGGCGGCTTCGGCGTCCTCGCGGGTACGCAACAGGTCCTCCTGGGCTCTGCGGCTATCCGTGACGTCGTCCCAGGCCCAGATGACACCCTTGCGCAGGCTTTCGGGATCAACGGTCTTGGCGTACATGCGGCACCAGACCGTGGAACCGTTTTTGCTCCTGAAAGCCTGTTCCGAGTTGAATTCTCCCCGTTCACGCAGGGCAGTCTTGGTCGCCTGGACGAATTCGTTCTCGGTCTGGTAGTGGCCCAGGAGCAGGTCGAGGCTGTTGCCCAGGAGCTCTTCCGGCTTGTACCCGAATATTTCCGCGCCACGGCGATTGATGGTCACGAGCTTGCGGCCGATGGACATGGCGATGCCCATCAGGGAGTTGTCCAGGATGGCCTCGAATTTGGTCAGGTTTTGGCGGATGTTGTTTTCCGACTCCTTGCGAACCGAGATGTCCCGGATATTGGCCAGAATGGCGTCCTGGCCACGATACACTATGCGGGTGAGGTTGACCTCCACGTCGAACAGCTGGTCATCTTTGATCCGCTTGGCTCGCCATTCGAAATTCTGGGATGCTCCGTTGACGACGTCGTGCAGGATGGTCTGCGTCTGGTAGAAGGGGTTGTCCCGGCTGGAGATGTCATTGGCGATGGAAACATCATTTGGGTCCATGTCGCCGAGCCCGAACATTTCAATCATGCGCCGGTTCACCTCCAGTATTTCCCCCTGGCTGTCAAGGATGATGACGGCGTCGTGCGAGCTGTCGAAAACGGTCCGCAGGGCCTCTTCCGAGTCCCGCAGCTTGCTGGTGCGTTCCCGGACACGTTCTTCAAGTGTGCGCTGGACACTGCGCAGTTGTCTTTCCGCCTGGCGTCTGCGGTTGATGTTGAAAACCAGGGCCAGGATGATCATGGATTGGACGGCGGCAAAACCCGCTCCGATCAGGATGAGATCGGGATGTTCCGAATAGAAAGAGCTTGTGTGTTTGATGATGACGTTGTTCTCAGGCAGGTCGGTCAGGCGGATGTTGAGTTTTTCCATCTGCACATAATCGAAACCGGGTGTGAAGAAGGCATGGCGGATGACCGGGAGGTCGCGAGGCAGGCTTCCGGCTTGGGCCATGGGTACACCCGTAGGGGTGTTGTCGGTGATGGTGAATATGTCCTGTGTCTTGGGTTGGAATATCAGTGCCCGGTCCAGGGGGCCGAGGGCGTCGAGGGTTTCGGTCATGCCCGTGAACCGAGGGTGGCCGTCGAGCAGTCCGTCCCGGAAGAATTTCACCCCACAGAAGATCACGGGAACGTCGGGGAACAATATCGAATGAAAGCGGCGCATGAATGTGAAGGCATTGTTGTCCGTGACCATGATCAGGTCCAGATCCTTGCTGCCGTATTTGTGCTCGAATACTTCTTCGAGTTGCCGTTCGTGTTGTTCGTTGAACTCCACACGCTTGGTGTCCGTGTTCTCTGCATGCAGAACGGTGCCGGTCTCGCGGGAGATGAGTGCCGTTGTCAGGCCCTGGTAGATTTCTTCGTTCCACTTGAAGTTGTGATGATGGGAGTTGAGCAGGAATATCTGCTTTTTCCCCAGGGGATTGGCAAAACCGGGAGTGGCAAGTACCGCCAGCAGCAAGGCGGCGGTCAAAGCAAGGCTCAGTGCGTATGAACGGATGCGGCATTGCATGGCGGTTCCTGATTATAGGAGTGTTGACCATCCCTATCAAAAGGGCGGGGATTAATAAAGCGGGATGCGTCAATACCCTTGTCGGGGGCAATCAACATATGAAATACATAAAGGATCACATTTCCTTTGGCTGTCAGCATCCCTTGTCTTGCCTGCTGCTGAGCAGCCGGATGCCTGCGGGGGTGTCGATGCTGGCCGTCATGTAGGGTGGCGTGCCGGACGCGGCCTTGTGTACCTGCACCATGCCCACGGGGCCGATGGAATTCAGCACTGCTCCGATCCACTCGGGATAGGGGTGGTGAATGTCCAGACCGATCAGGCGGCAGCCGAGGTCCGCCATCCGGGCGGCGGGATGCTCTCCGGTTCCCCACTGGATGACATACGGGATCATGCCGCCGGCCAGGAGCCGACCATCGGAGGGCAGGCCGAACTGCCAGTTGAGGTCGCCGCGGCTGACGGATTCCGCCCGTCCAAGGGAGATTGCGGATTGAGCCATGAGGGTGTGGATGTCGTCGGTATTCACCACCCAGGCCAGGAAGGCGGGTTCACGATCAAGCCGTGCCCGTACAAACGGGTCGTCCAGGCCGAACCAGCGCGGTCTCGTGGGCGGTTCGCCTTGGGGGTTGATGGCGATGACCTCCAGAAAAAGCGCATCGCCCAACTGCATCAGGTGGTTGTGGGTGCCCATTTTTTCATGCACCCCTCCCTTGGGCATCTGTACGCCCAGCAGTGATTCGGCATAGTCCACGCCCCGGTCGATGTCCGTGGCCGCTATCACCAGATGGTCCACTTTGGTCTGCATTGTTCCTCCGAAATACAAAGACATGTCAAGATGTTGCGGAATGCCTGACTTCTACCATTCCTGTGGAAGAAAGAAAACCTGGGCAAAAAAAATCAAAGAAGGGCGTTTTATCGCAGCTTTTTGACTCAAGTCATACTGAGTCGTTCCGGTTTGGTTTATTCCTTGACCCATCGAACGCGAATTTACCAAAACAAAGGAGTAACCATGTTTTGTTATCAATGTGAACAGGCTGCCAAAGGCGGCTGCACCAAAGTCGGCGTGTGTGGTAAAACAGATAATACCGCCACTCTTCAGGACCTTCTTCTTTATGTGACCAAGGGGCTTTCCCAGGTGGCCATTGCCGCACGCAATGCCGGCATCGAAGACCCGAAAGTGAACCTCTTCACGGTCAAGGCGGTTTTTTCCACCCTGACCAACGTCAACTTCGACGACGCCCGTTTCGTCGCCCTCATCAATGAATGTGTGGCCCTGCGTGACGGACTCAAGGCAAAGGTCTCCGGTGTTGCATTTGACGGCCCGGCCGTGTTCATGCCCGCTGCCGATCTCTCCGGCATGGTCCTTCAGGGCAAGGGGTTCGGCGTTGAAAACGACCCGGAACCCAACGCGGACCTCAAGTCTCTCAAGCAGACCCTGACTTACGGTCTCAAGGGCGTGGCCGCCTACGCCGATCACGCCGCCATTCTCGGCAAGGAGGACAATGAACTCTACGCCAAGATTCAAGGTCTGCTCGTTGCCACCCTGTCCACCGACCTGACCCTGGAGCAGTGCGTCGAGGCCGCGCTGGAATGCGGCCGCATCAACATCCGCGCCATGGAGCTGCTGGACGACGCCAACACCTCCACCTATGGCCATCCCGAACCCACCGAAGTCAAGCTCGGACCCTCCGCAGGCAAGGCTATCCTTGTTTCCGGTCACGACCTCAAGGACCTCGAAACCCTGCTCAAGCAGACCGAGGGCAAGTGCATCAACGTCTATACCCACGGCGAGATGCTGCCCTGCCATGGCTATCCCGAACTGAAGAAATATGCGCACCTGGCCGGTCACTACGGCACTGCCTGGCAGAATCAGAAGAAGGAATTCGCCGAGTTCCCCGGTGCCATTCTCATGACCACCAACTGCATCCAGGACCCGAAAAACTACATTGACGCCATCTTTACCACCGGCCTGGTCGGCTGGCCCGGCGCTGTGCATGTGGGCAATGACGATTTCACGCCTGTTATTGAAAAAGCTCTTTCAATGGAAGGATTTAAAGAGGATATCGATAAGGGATCGGTAATGACTGGCTTTGCCCGGAATGCCGTCATGTCCGTGGCCGGAACCGTTATCGATGCGGTCAAGGCTGGCAAGATCAGGCACTTCTTCCTGGTGGGCGGTTGTGACGGCGCAAAGCCCGGCCGCAACTACTACACGGAATTCGTGGAAAAGGCCCCGGCGGACACGGTTATCCTGACCCTGGCCTGCGGCAAATTCCGTTTCTTTGACAAGAAGCTCGGCGATATCGGAGGCATTCCCCGTCTGCTCGACATCGGCCAGTGCAACGATGCCTATTCCGCCGTGCAGATCGCTCTGGCTCTGGCGGATGCCTTTGAATGCGGCGTCAACGACCTGCCGCTTTCCCTGGTCCTGTCCTGGTATGAACAGAAGGCCGTGGCCATTCTGCTCTCCCTGCTCGCCCTGGGCATCAAAAACATCAAACTCGGACCGACCCTGCCCGCGTTCGTCACGCCCAACGTCCTCAACTACCTGGTGGAGAACTACAACATCGCACCCATCACCACCCCTGATGCGGATCTCGCCGAACTTCTCGGCTAAATAAGGGCGGCGCCCCATAGAATACCCGGCCTGACAGTATGCTGTCAGGCCGGTTTTGTTGTGATTTCCTGCGATCGGAATCGGGATATCTGATAAGCAATGTTGATTTTTCAAGAATATTGGGCGATAGCATGACCATATCATTTAAGGGGGGACATGTATGGGCACGGACCATTTTGCCAATCGTGATGATGCGGTAATGAACATTCTCAAGACCACTGACGAGGTCAACCAGCTCAAGGATGTTGATACCATTCTTGATAAAATACTGTATGAATCACGAAAGCTTACAGGTGCTGATGCCGGTTCGATCTTCCTCGTTGAGGACAATTGCCTCCTGTTCAGCTACGTCCAGAACGACACCTTGTTCAAGAAGGAAACCGCCAACGCCGCCCTGTATCAGAATTTCGGCATTCCCATCAGCGAGAAATCCATTGTCGGCTACGTGGCCAAGACCCGGCAAAGCCTCTCCATCGATGACGCCTACAAGCTGGATGCGACCCTGCCCTTTTCTTTCAACAAGTCCTTTGACGAAAAGTCCGGTTTTCGGACCACCAGCATGCTGACCATCCCCCTCATTGCCCAGGAAAGCCGCCTGGTGGGCGTCATGCAGCTCATCAACGCCAAGAACGAGATGGGCAAGGTGGTGCCGTTCGACGAAGAAGCCAAAATATACATTCCGTTGTTCTGCAACAACGCCGCCGTGGCTATCGAACGCGGTATCATGAACCGTGAGTTGATCCTGCGCATGATGCAGATGGCCGAGTTGCGCGACCCTTCCGAGACCGGGGCGCATGTTCAGCGTGTCGGCGCCTATTGTGCCGAGATATACGGTACCTGGGCCGCCCGCCGGAAACACCGCGCCAACGATATCAAGCGTGCCCGGGACAACCTGCGGCTGGCCGCCATGCTGCACGACGTGGGAAAGGTCGGTATTTCCGACAACATCCTCAAGAAACCGGCCAAATTGACGGATGAAGAGTATGACACCATGAAGTGGCATACCATATACGGGGCGCGGCTGTTCAGGAACCAGACCTCTGAACTGGACCGCATGTCCATGGAGATCGCCCTGTATCATCACGAGAAATGGGAAGGGCGCGGGTATCCGTCTGTGCCCATCGATCAGGTCTGGAACGAATCGCCAGACATGGGCGGGTCGCCCGTCAACGGCGAATCCATCCCGCTTTCCGCCAGGATCTGCGCCGTGGCCGACGTGTTTGACGCCTTGACCTCTCCCCGGTCCTACAAGGATCCTTTCCCTGATGAAAAATGTCTGGGAATTCTGGAAAGTGACGCAGGCACCCATTTCGATCCGGAAGTGGTCGAGATATTCATCGAGATCTTCGATGTCATCAAGGCCATCCGCGACAAGTGGAAGGAATCCGCTTTAAAGTAGGTTGCATGGTTATTCCCAAGGTCAAGCTGTATGATTATGTGGACCCGGCAGACGTGGAATGCGTCCGTCGTGAATCGGAAGATGTCCTGAATATCTTTTTCCCTGGATATGAAGGGAAAATCTTCAGACGGGCTTTCGAGGATGTGGAAAAGTTGTTTTATGGCAACTATCCCGGTTATCGCGCAAGCAACACCCGATATCATGATTTCGAGCATACCTGCTCCGTTGTCCTTGCCACGGTTCGCCTCATCTACGGGGCTTTGAATCAGGGTGAGGGTTTCACTCTGGACGACTGCCGCAAGGGATTGCTGGCCGCCCTGTTCCATGATGTCGGGCTGATACAGGACGTGGACGACACCCAGGGCACCGGGGCCAAGCATACTGTGGGACACGAGGAGCGGTCCATACAGTTCATGCGCTGTAACCTGGAAGGAATCCTGCAGGAGGACGATATCGAGGATATCGCGGACTGCATCCGGTGCACCATTCTGGCCATGTCCCCCTCCAAGATAGCCTTCCGCACCAAAGCCATGCAGCAAATGGGTTTTTTTGTGGGCAGTGCCGATCTGCTGGCCCAGATTGCCGACCGCTATTATCTGGAGAAGCTGCTTCTGCTTTTCGAGGAGTTCCAGGAAGCGAAACTGCCCGGATACGATTCCGCGTTTGATCTCCTGCTCAAAACCCGGACCTTCTATCAGGTGGTTGCCCGGAAACGGCTCGATGACGAATTCAACGGTGTGGACAGATACATGTATCACTACTTCAAGGGGCGCTGGAATGTGGACAAGGATCTTTATCATGAGGCCATTGAGCGCAATCTGGCCTATCTGGACAAGATTCTGGCCGAATCCAACGATGACCTGGATATGTTCATGGCCAGCCTGCGTCGCGGGGATACCTTTGATGAAGACCTGTAACAAGGCTTTAAAACAGATATAATAATGTTGTCTCTGCAGCAGAAAGTAGTATGTTGCAGACATGGTCCAAAAGAATCCTTCCTTTGAAACGCTTTTCATAGCAAGACAGCCGGTTTTTCGTTCGGACGAGACCGTTTGGGGCTATGAGTTGCTGTTCCGTTCCAACGAGGAAAATGTGGCAGTGGTGGACAACGAGGCCCAAGCTACTTCATCCGTCATTGCCGACGGACTGGCCCTGGCTTCGGAAGGTATCAACCCGGACCTCAAAATCCTCATCAATTTTCCGGAACAGCTTCTCATCGAAGATGCTGGTTTTGCCCTGCCCAAGGACCGGTGCATAATCGAGATTCTGGAAAACGTCAGGGCCATGGACGAAGTTCTGGATGCCGCCCGCAGGCTCAAGGATGCCGGCTACACCCTGGCAATGGACGATTATTGTGGGCAGGCCGAACTCAAGCCGTTTCTGGAGTTGGCAGATATCGTCAAGGTGGACATCCTGGCTCTGAATGCCAATCCGGGGTGCATTCGTTCCACCCTCGCTTCAATACCCGAAGGGGCCATGCTCCTGGCCGAGAAAGTGGAGGATGTAGCTACTTTCAACTTTTTAAAAAAGAAGAAATTTTCGCTGTTTCAAGGGTTTTTTTTCAGCAAGCCCGAGATCATTCCCGGGAAAAAGCTGTCTTCCAGTATAATTACCAAGCTTCAGATTTTGAGCGAGTTGTCCAAGCCGGATCTTGAACCCGCCCGGCTGGGAGAAATACTCAGGTCTGACCCGAGTCTGACCTATCGTCTGTTCCGCTACATCAATTCCGCGGGCATTGGTCTTCAAGAGAAGGTCTCGTCGGTCAAGCGGGCCATCGATATGATGGGTATGCTTCAGGCCAAGCAGTGGCTGCGCAGTGCTCTCATAGCCGATTTCAACACCACGCCTCGATCGGGTGAGTTGGCCTATCTGGCCGTACAGCGGGCTAAATTTCTCGAATCCGTCTGCGACAGCTCCAACCTGGACGATTGTGTGCCGGACTCCCTGTTCATGACCGGGCTTTTCTCTTTGCTTGATGCAATGTTGGGTCTCAAGATGAATGAAATCCTGAAACTTCTTCCTCTGGAAGAGTCTGTAGAGCAGGCCTTGATGGGAGAGGGCCGCCTTCATGATCTTCTGCGTCTGGTCAGTAGCTATGAGCGCGGCCAGTGGGAAGAGACCTTCCAGCGTCTCCAGAAGGTCGGACTTGAGTCATCTCAGGCCGAACTTGTGTATGTTCAGTCCCGCAACTGGGCTCTGAAAATGCTCGGAAGCGCTCACGCCTCATCTGCTGATGCCCGGTGACTGTCGTTGTTCCTTGCCGCTCGGCAACAGCTTTCTCTAGACAGTAAGCAATTCGTTTAGACTTTTTCAAGAAAATGTGTTGGTTTTGGGCCGCACAGGTAGAGCCTGTGATCCAAGGAGCCTGGAAACATGAAGAAAGAAGCGAAATTGCCTATCGGCATGTTTGATTCGGGTGTGGGCGGTTTGACCGTGCTCAAGGCCGTGCGCGAGCGTATGCCGTGCGAGGATGTCATCTATCTCGGTGACACGGCCCGACTCCCCTACGGCACCAAATCACCCCAGACCGTCACCCGATATGGAGTGCAGTGCGGATCGGAACTGATCAAGCGCGGTATCAAGTTGCTGGTGGTGGCCTGCAACACGGCCTCTGCCGTGGCCCTGGATGCCTTGCGGGCCGCCTATCCCGAGATTCCGGTTGTCGGCGTGGTCGATCCGGGTGCACGCGCCGCCTGCGCGGCCAGTAAAAACCGGGCCATAGCAGTCATTGCCACGGAATCAACCATCGCTCGAGGTGCCTACCAGCGGGCCATTCATGCCATTGCTCCCACCTCGCGTATATTCGGCCATCCCTGTCCTTTGTTCGTGGCCCTGGCCGAAGAGGGCTGGACCGAGGGCCAGATCCCGGAAGCCGTTGCCGCCCGCTATCTCGACCCGGTTTTCAAGCCGGCCTCGGGTACGGAGCATCCCGTCATCCCCGACACCCTGGTCCTCGGCTGTACCCATTTCCCCTTGCTTGCTTCGGCCATCAGAAAAGTGGTCCCCAAGCAGACCACCATAGTGGATTCCGCCGCCACTACGGCCGAAACCGTGTTTGCGGAATTGACCCGCCTGGATCTGATCAGGCCGGAAAACGGCTGCGGCGGCTCCCTTTATCTGACCACCGACGACGCCGCCCGCTTCGCCCGCACCGGCACCCGCTTCCTGGGGACGGCCATATCTGAAAAAGATGTCGAATTGGTAGATCTTTAAGCCATTGGAGGGATGCCTCCGGCGGCCAGAGGGGGAAACTCTTGAAAGAGTTTCCCCCTCTGGACTCCCCCTTCAGAACTTTTTGGTGCGCCTTCGGCGAGGGTGCACGACAACGAAAAGAAAAGACCACAGCTTTTACAGGCTGTGGTCTTTTTGTATTTCCGCGAAGCGGCACCAGAAAGTTTAGGAACAGGAGGGGATGGGGGGCCGGCCGCCGGAGGCGTTTTATTTCACGATCATGACGGAATTTCTCGCTTTTTCGGCCACTTCGTGGGTTACGCTGGAGCCTTTGGAGAACCAGGGTTTGGGCGATTCCGGGAGCAGGATGAGCGAAAAGTCATAGCCGATGGTGATGATGGTATCCACGGCATCGCCGACTTCCACCAGGGTCTCGTGTGGGGTGATGCCGTTTGCCAGAAACAGGGCGGCGGCTTCATCCACGGATTTTTGGGCCGAGGGTCTGTCGGCCTCGGCCGGGGCCACGGACAGGATGGAGACCGGGCATTGGCAGGCGTGGGCGTATCGGACGGCGGAGGACAGCATGGCCCGTGACCGTTCCGTGTCCTGGACGCAGACCAGATGGCCGTGTCCCGGCTCAAGGTGGCGGGCCACGATTACCGAGTGTTTCGAATGGGCGGCCACCTGGAGTGCCAGGGGCTTGCGGGACAGGAACTTTTTCAGGCCGGTCAGGGGTTCGGGCGAAGCGCCCACGATGATCATGTCCACGTCACACAGGTCGGCTTCATTCGTGATCACGGAGACCACGTCCGTGGCCGTGCGCAAACGCAGGGAGATCGTGCCGCCGCACGGGTTTTCATATTCCCGGACATATTCGCCCGCCGGGTCCCCGGACAGTTCGAGGTGCCGCCAGTCCCTGTTGGCGTCGGGCGTGATTTCACCGAGTTCCACCAGGATGTCGCGGGCTTTCTTGAGGTGCGTCATGCCGGGCAGTTCCAGCCCCCAATCCAGGATGTTTTCGCGGGCCACACGTACTTCCATGCCCCCGGACTGGAGGCCGCTGTCCTGTTGGCGGACATAGAGAAGGTCGATGTTGGCGCAGGTCTTCTTGCTCAATCGAGCGGCGTAGCGCAGACCGGCGTACGCCTCCGGGCCGCCGCCGATGCATATGAGGATGCGGAGTCTTTCGTCATCCTGTTTCATGAACAACTCCTTACAGCCCGGTCAGGGGCCAGTATAGTTTCGATGCCAACAGCAAGACGGCAAAGGACATCAGTGCCATGCGCCAGCCCACCTTCATGAAGTCCGAGGGACGCAGGTAGCCCGAGGAGTGAACAATGGTGGAAGCGGGAGTGCCGATAACCGTGAAGTAGGCGAAAGCGCTGGAAACGGCTGTGACCATACCCACGGCCAACGGGTTGGTTTCCGTTCCCACGGCAATGGCCAGGACAATGGGGCCGAGCACGGCCACGGCTGCGCCGTTGCTCATGGTGTTGGTGATGAAGGTGGTCAGGACCATGACCGCGGCCAGCAGGCCCATGCCGCTGTCCATGCCCAGGGGGGCAAGCATGTCCATGAACATCCCGGCCACCCAGGCGGCTGCGCCCGTGTCGCGCATCTGAACGCCCAGGGAAATGGCGGCTGCATAGAGGAGCACTACACCCCAGTTCACGCCGGTATTGAGATCCTGCCAGCGCACCAGTCCGGTGATCAGAAACAGGACCGCTCCCAGAATGGCTATGGTGCCCATGCCCACTTCAGAGGAAAAGCCGACCCATCCGACGAGCGTCACCAGGAACAGGAAGATGGCCATGTAGTTGCGCCCGGTAAGCGTTCCCTCATTGCCCACCTGCTCCTTGAGTTGTTTTACGGCCGGGCCGAGGTCCGTGATGTCCGTCTTGAACGTATAGCGCAGGATGAGGTGCATGAGCGGGAGCTGGACCAGGAAAATGGGATAGGCATATATCATCCAATCCAGGTAGCTGACGGAATAGGAATAGGTCGCAGGGTCGTCCGCCGCATAGAAAAAGTCGCGGAGGTAGCCGAGCATGATGGCGTTGCGCGCTCCGCCGGACGGAGTGCCGATACCGGCCATGGCGCAGGCATAGGAGATGGAAAAGAGAAAGAGTACAGCCAGGGCGCGCCGTTTGTCCGGGTCGTCGGTGGCCAGTTGCAGCAGGGACAGGGCCACGGGCAGCATCATGGCCGCCACCGTGTGTTCACCTACAAAGGACGCCAGGATGCCGGAAAAGACGGAGATGCCGAAAGCGATGTTGTATGTCTTTGATCCTGTGACGCGGACGATGAGCAGCGCCAGCCGCTTGTCCAGCTTCTGTTTGACCAGGGCCACGGCCAGCATGAGGGAGCCCATGATGAACAGGACCGAGTCCTTCATCAGGGACTTGGCCACTATGGAGGAGTCCAGCCCGAGCAGGAAAACCTGGCCGAGTATGATGAGCAGGGCCACGGCTGGCAGGGGGATGGGTTCGGTGACGAACAGGATGGTCGCGCCCACGGTCATGATCAATACCATCCATCCGTCAGGGGTTACGCCGTCCGGGGCGGGCAGGAGCATCATGGCGGCCTGAAGGGCCAGGGTGATGAAAAACCAGCGTTTTTCTCGGATGTAATGGATCACGATATCGGCAGTATACACATCCTTGAGTGCTGTCGCCAGTTGAAAGCGTTGTTCCGGTTCAGCCTCATTGCCGGAGACTTTTCAATGGCCGGGTGATGAGGTATCATCGGCTGGTGCGGTTGATCACCGGCAATTCAAGAACTGAAACCAAGGAGCCACCCTTGAAACGCACATTGTCCGCCCTGTGTAAGAATGAACCCGGAGTCCTGGCGCAGATGGCCATGGAGTGCGGTAGATATAATGCCAACATCCTGTCCCTGGCTGCCGGGGAAACGGAGAATCCCGAAGTCTCCCGCATCGTGCTTTGCGTTGACGGCGACGACGCGGCCATTGATGAGGTGGAGCGGTTTCTGGATTCCCTGGACGTGGTCATCCAGATCGATGACCTGTCACGCAAGGGCTTCGTGGATCGGGAGCTGGTCATGGTCAAGGTGGCCATGGACCGTTCCCAGACCGGCCAACTCATGCAGATTTTTGAGGTTTTCCGGGCCAATGTCGTGGGCATGGGCCAGGAGACGATCACTGTGGAACTGTCCGGCGACCAGGAGCGTGTGGACGGGCTGATCAAGATGCTCGTGCCCTATGGCATCAAGTCCATGTGCCGGTCCGGTATGATCGCGCTCAAGCGCGGAGATGAATAGACCGTGGCAGCATATACTCCCATTACCAGCCTTGAGGGCCTGGTACAGGCTGCGCTGGATCATGGTCCCGGCGGGACCATGCCCAAGGTGGCCATTGCCCGGTCCGCAGAAGGGTTTGTGCTTCGGGCGGGGCTGGAGGCATTCGCCCAGGGCGTGGCAGAGCCGGTCCTCATAGGTGACATGGAGGAGACCCGGCGTATCGCGGATGAACGCGGTCTGGACATTTCTCCTTTTCGGCAGATCCATATCACTGACGACGAAAAAGCTGTTTTCGAGGCGGTGCAGTTGTTCCGGCACGGCGAGGCCCAGCTCATAATGAAGGGATTGGTGTCCACGGCCACGCTGCTCAAGGCCGTGCTCAACAAGGAGACCGGGGTGCCGCACCCTTCGCGTATCCTGAGCCACGTGGCGGTGTTCGAGTCTCCCCTGGACAAGCGTCTCATGATCATGACTGATCCGGGTGTGAACATTGCGCCCACCCTGCAGCGTAAGGTGGACATCCTCAAGAACGCCCTGGACGTGGCCCGCAAGCTCGGCATGGAAGAGCCCAAGGCCGCGATCCTGGCGGCCACGGAAAAGATCAACTATCCGGCTATGCCCGCCACCCTGGACGGCGACATCCTGACCAAGATGGCGCGGCAGGGAGAGTTCGGCAACGCCAGGGTGTTGGGGCCGCTCTCCCTTGACCTGGCCGTATCCCGCGAGGCTGCCGCCACCAAGCGCTTCAATGATCCCGTGGCCGGGAATGCGGATATCCTGCTGACCCCGAACATTGAGGCGGGCAATGTCCTGTACAAGTCCCTGAGCACGCTTTCCGGCTGTACCATGGCCGCCGTGGTGGTGGGCAGCCGGGTGCCTGTGGTGGTCCCGTCACGCGGGGATTCCGATGCCAGCAAGTTTCACTCCATAGCTTTGGCCTCGGTGCTGGCCAAAAGGAGCGACTCGTGAGCATACTCGTTCTCAACCCCGGTTCCACGTCCACCAAGTTGGCCTTGTTTGAAGGAGGTCAGCCCGTTGCATCAGAAGAATTGCAGCATGACCACAGCGATCTTGACCGCTTCAAGCGGGTGGCCGATCAGTTTGATTTTCGCATGCAGGCCATTGTCGGCTTCTTGCAAAAGACCGGCACGGACCGGAGCCGCATAGAGGCAGTGGTAGGTCGCGGCGGGTTGCTCCGTCCCCTGGACGGGGGCGTTTACGAAGTGTCAGACAAAATGGTGTCCGATCTGAAATCGGCCCTTTACGGGGAGCATCCCTGCAACCTGGGCGGCATGTTGGCCCTGTCTCTGGCCCGGCAATGGGGTGTGCCTGCATACGTGGTGGACCCTGCGGTCACGGACGAGATGATGGACAAGGCCAGGCTGACAGGGCTGCCCGGATTGGAACGACGCAGTCTGTTTCATGCCCTGAACCAGCGAGGTGTGGCCCGTTTGGTGGCGGAGCGGCTGGGCGTGGAGTACGAGTCCTCGAATTTCATCGTATGCCATATGGGCGGCGGCGTTTCCATCGGAGCGCACCGTCTTGGGCGGGTGGTGGACGTGGTCAACGGCCTGGACGGCGAAGGTCCGTTCACTCCCGAGCGCACGGGCGGCCTGCCTGTGGTCCCGGTTCTGAATATGGTCAGCAGCGGGCAACGCTCAGCGGATGATATCAGGCATGCGGTTTTGAAGCAGGGCGGGATGTTCGCCCTTCTGGGAACAAATGATCCGCGTGAAACCGTTGTCAGGATGGAGGCCGGAGACGAGCAGGCCGGGCTGGTATTCAGGAGCATGGCTTACGGCATCGCCCGGTATGTGGCTTCCATGATTCCGGCCCTGGTGTCCGGGGACGGTGAGTTGGACATTGACGCGATTATCCTGACGGGAGGGCTGGCACGGAGCCGTCCCTTGATGGAGGAAGTGGTGCGGCTTGTCAGTCCCTTTGGGCGGGTGGAGGTTGTGCCCGGCGAAGTGGAGATGCAGGCATTGGCATCCGGGGCCATGCGGGCGCTCAAAGACGCTGCAATTGTTCGTACATACGGTTGATTCCCCAATCAGTTGTTATTTGTAACAAGAAAAGCTATTGAGCCTATAACTGTCTAAAAGTCTAGTTATGGGCGGTGTGTAAGGCAGGGTTTCAATAGGGGATAGCATTGCATGGGTTCTTTGTTTTCAAAATCGACATCATTACGAAAGAGCGTAAGGATCACGGATGATGAATTCATCCAACTTCGTGATTTCATATATGAAAAAAGCGGCATCTTCGTGGATGTCAAACGCAAGTATTTATTCGAGAGCCGTTTTTCCAAGCGGCTGGGCGATCTGGGTCTCACCAGCTTTGCCGATTACATCAAGTATTTGAAGGTTGACCGGCAGAATCAGGAGCTGAAGCATCTCTTCGAGTTGGTGACGACCAACGAAACCAGCTTTTGCCGGGACATGAAACAACTGTCTTCATTTCAGGAAAATGTACTCAAGACCAAGCTCGATGAGCAGCGCAAGGCCGGCAGGTTGGAGCTGAACATCTGGTCCGCAGGGTGCTCTTCCGGCGAGGAACCATACACCCTGGCCATCCTTTTGCTTGAAACCCTCAAGATCGAATTGGCCCGGTGGAAGATTTCCATTACCGCAGTGGATTTGTCCGATGAGATGATCAAACGGGCCCAGACCGGAATATACGGCGACTACGCCTTCAAGACCACGCCCGACGAGTTGAAAAAACGGTATTTCAAGCAGGTCGCCGCAGGATGGGAGATAGATCCGCGGGTGCGCGGTCTGGTCAAGTTTCAACAGATGAACCTGAATGACCCCCTGGCCTTGAAGCGGGTTCCCCGATCGCATATCGTTTTTTGCCGCAACGTGATCATCTATTTTGATGAGGCCATGAAGCGCAAGGTAATCAAGTCGTTTTACGACAACCTGCTGCCCGGGGGATGCCTGCTGGTCGGTCATTCCGAGTCGCTGCACAAGATTTCACAGACATTCAAACCGGTCCACCAAGCTGGGGCCATAGTCTACAAGAAGGAAGAATAGGGGGGTATATCCCGCTATCGGAGGTTGTTGTTTTGGGTATCAAGCACTTTGATGAGCTGAAGGCAGGCATGATCCTGGCCTCTGATCTGGTTGCCAAGGATGGCAGGCTGCTCTTCAAAGGCGGCACCGAGCTGGAGGAGCGCCATCTTGTCTTGCTCAACCGGATCGGTGTCACCGAGGCCGACGTTGTGCCGGACGTGGGAGCACTGGATGACCAAACCCTTCTGGAAATCGAGGACTATGTCCGGGACTACTTCCTGTACGTGAACCCGGACTCCGAGCCGGTCATCGAGATGTTCCGCATCGCACTGGACCTTACGGCGGCCAGGGTCGCCGAGGGGTGGAAGTTGCCGGATCTCAGCCAGCGCAGGGCTTCGAACGTGGAGCATCTCGAGGATATCTTCATCCGGGGCATGGGTTCCCCTGCGACTATCGTCAAACACGAGACCGAATTGGCCAGCTTCCCGGATATTTTTTTCCGCATAAAGGAAGTGCTCGAAGACGATTCCGCATCCGCCGACCGCATCGCCAAAGTGGTCAGTACGGACATGAGTTTGTCTGCAAAGCTCATCAAGCTGGTCAACAGCCCGCTCTACGGGTTCCCGCAGACCATCGACTCCATCAGCCGGGCCGTGGCCCTGGTGGGAGGCAAGGAGCTGTCCACACTGGCGCTTGGCATCTCCGCGATCAATTATTTCAAAGATATACCGCCAGAGTTGGTGGACATGAAGACGTTCTGGCGCCATTCCATTTCCTGCGGGATTTTTTCCAAGATTCTGGCGGCCACTCAGACCGGACTGTCCCCTGAACGGTTCTTCATCGGCGGTCTGCTTCACGATGTCGGTCGTCTGATCCTGTTCAAGAAGTTGCCCTATGCCTCCACCGAGGCCATGCTTTTCGCCCGCGAGAACTCCATCCCGCTGGTCGAGGCTGAACTGTCTGTCATGGATTTCATCCATACGGACATCAGCACCCCCCTGCTTGAGTCATGGAAATTCCCTGAAGGACTGTCCAACATGGTCAATTATCACCATAATCCCATGGAGTTTCCCAACCCGTTGGAACCGGCGATCATCCATGTGGCCGACAACCTGACCAATGCGGTGGAGATAGCCCAGGGCGGCATGTACGTCATGCCCGGCATGGACGAGGAAGCCTGGAAGCTTTTGGGCATTGACCCTGAAACAGTCCTGAACGATGCCGTGAAGCAGTACAAGGAACAGATAGACATCGTCATGGGGGCGTTTTTCTAGGAAACAGCCCTTTTGCCGTAGTGGATATGCAGCGCATCGTGTTCAAGACATGATGCGCTTTCTTGTGTCCTGGGGCTGCCCTGAGGGAGGGCGGTTGAGAGGGGGATTCTGGTTCGCGAAGTTGAGGAGGTCGGCGACCAGATCCGCATTGGGACTGGTGCGAACAGACAGCCTCAAGACAGTGAGTCCTGCAAACAGGATCAGCAGCAGGGCTGCGGCGGATGCGACTGCATACATTCCGGGTCTCCTTGCACGCAGGAAACCAGACGGAGGTTACAGCCGTATTGCGGCTGGGTGACCCTTGGGTGACTTTTTTGTTTAGCTCGGGTCGCCTTCAATGATCAGGTTGGGCAATTCGTCCGTATCGTCGTGCTTGATCGGGAAGTGCCCAGTCACCAGCTCGCCGCAACGGACCACGCCTTTGCAGAGGGCTTCGCCCGGTTTTCCGCTCTTGATGCCTGCGGTGATCAAGGACACCACTTCTGCCCAGACCGCCGGATCGACATGGTCGTTGATGCCCTTGTCGGCCAACACCTGGACCGAGCGTTCGAAGACCGAGACGTAGATGATGATGCCGGTCTGGTCGCGGGTGTCATGCAGGCCGTGGCGATAGAAGGCGGTGAACGCGGCTTCCTCCACCTCTTCACGCATCTCGCGTTTGGAGATGAAGGGTTTCTTGAGGGCCGGGACGGCATCGAACAGCCGGGAAAAGCAGAGGTACAGGGCCAGGAACAGGCCGAGGAAGACCCACATGTCCTCACGGCCCAGGGCCAGGGTCAGTCCGATGGCCGCCAGGGAGCTGCATACAAGGCTGCCCAGGAGTCCGGCTCGAGGATACTCGTAGCTCATTGAACTGATGACCGGTACTATTTCACCGGAGGTCTTGGATTCGACCTCCTGTACGCACCTGATGAGTGTGTCTTTCTCGTTTTGGGTGAGAAACTCGTTCGCTTTTGTACTCATTGGAAAAACCTCTATCGGGCCTGCCAGCCCCCGGAAGCGCCGCCGCCGCCGAATTTGCCCCCTCCGCCTTTGAAGGAGGTTATATTGTCCACGCCGCCCTTGCCAAGGGCACAGCTTATCAAGCCGCCAAACCCGAACAACGAGTCCCACAAGTCGATCTTCATGCCCACCAACAACCGGTGGACGATGTCGCTTATGGTCAGAATGACGGGCAGCGCGAGAATGGAAATAAATGCGAACCAGTTCCAGAAGCCCATTTCCGAATCGACCGACATGATCTACCAGCCGCCGCTCGCACCGCCGCCGCCGAACCCTCCACCGCCGAAGCCACCGAACCCGCCGCCGCCACCGAACCCGCCACCGCCGCCACCTGTGCGTGGGCCGGGGAGGAATATGAAGCCTGGGGCGCTGCGTCGGACTGCGTTGGCGCCGGTTGCGCTGGTCCTGCTGCGTCCGAATTTTTCAGTGAACAGGATGATGAAGATCATGGGGCCGATGAGGATGGCGAGCAGGTTGAGCCTGCTTTTCGGCTTCTTTTCTATTGCCTTGAATTCGCCGCGAACCGCGCCGCTGATGGCGGTGACGCCGTCCATGATGCCCTGATCGAAGTCGCCCGCCTTGAAGAGCGGGGTGATGACGTTGTCGATGATCTGTCCGGCCAGCACGTCCGTCAGTTGCCCTTCCAGGCCGAGGCCCACCTCGATGCGGATTTTGCGATCTTCCTTGCTGATCAGGAGGATAACGCCGTTGTCGAAGTTCTTTTGTCCCACCTTCCAGGCGTCGGCCACCCGGATGGAGAATCCCTCGATGGATTCCCCTTCAAGGGAAGGGATGGTCAGAACGGCCACCTGGGTGGAGTCCGTGGCCTCCAGGTCGGCCAGCCGGGCCTCGATTTCCTGGCGTGTGGCCGGGGAAATCATGCCTGCCAGGTCGTTGACCCGGGTGGTGTAGGCCGGGACGTCCAGAGCCAGGGCATTGGGCGCCAGGGTCAGGACAAGGATCGCGCCCAGTATGAAGTTAAGGAGTCTGCGCACCGCCACGCTCTCCCTAGGACTCGGTTCCGAAGTTGACCTTGGGCGTTTCCTTGGCTCCGGGATCGGCTTGGAAGAATTCCTTGCGATCCAGGTGGAGCAGCACGGAGTTGGTCAGGGAGTTCGGGAACTTGCGGATGGCGAAGTTGAAGGCCTTGACCGCGTCGTTGTAGCGTTGGCGGGCCACGTTGATGCGATTTTCCGTGCCTTCCAACTGGTGTTGCAGGCCCAGGAAGTTCTGGTTGGCCTTGAGGTCGGGGTAGCGTTCCACCACCACCATCAACCGGGACAGGGCAGAGGAAAGCTCTCCCTGGGCGGCCTGGAACTTGGCCAGGGCGGCCTTGTCCGTGAGCATGTCGGGGCTGATGGTCGTCTGGGTGGCCTTGGCCCGGGCTTCGACCACGGCGGTCAGAGTCTCTTTTTCATGGGCGGCCGCGCCCTTGACCGTTGCCACGAGATTGGGGATGAGGTCGGACCTGCGTTGCAGGGCTGCTTCGAGGTTGGCCCATGCGCCGAAGACTTCTTCTTCCTGCTGTTGCATGGAGTTGTAGCCGCACCCGGCCAGGGACATGACGGTGAACAGGGCCGCAAGGGCAAAGACAAATCGTTTAAGCATCGTTTGATTCCCGTAGGTTGGGGTTGGTATATTATTACTTACAGATGCGGCCCGCTTGGGAAAAGTCAAGGAGGGGCAGTGCATGGCAATCGGATTCCTAGTTCTTTTTTCTGGGCTTCTTGAGGCGCTTGCCTGCGGCCAGGAGCTTGCGCAGCTCAGCCGCCGCCTGCACCACGTCTTTTTCATGGAGCAGGAACCGCTCCTTGGAGGTCTGGAAATGCCATCCTGCGGGACGGGTCAGCAGTTTGGCCCCACGGGACAGGAGGTATTCCTCGGCCTCGTTTCCGGCGGCCACGTCTTCCATTTCGGCCAGGACCTCTTTGCGAGTCTGCATGTCGCGCAGGAACTGGGCTATCTCATAGGCGGAGCGTAAAAGGTCATCCGGTTGGATATCCGTCTCTTTCTTGCGCCCGGAAAGATATCGTTGGAGTTCGTTGAGGTCGGCCTTCAACTCCTTGATCTCGAACAGGGCAGCTTCTTGGGAAGTGTTTATCTTGTCAGAGAGTTGTTTGTATATTGCGCGTAATTTCTGTGTGGACATGGAACCTGCTTCAAGCCTTGCTGTTACCCCGGTATTTCCAATAAACTTCTTTATGTTAACGTGTTTTGGCGAGTTACCGCAACCGGTGTTCGCTGAATTTTTCATGAATTTCAGCCCGACCGTCCGTCAACTCCGTCAGTTTTGCTGTGAAATCGGCCAGATGTTCTTCCGGCAGTTCAACGGTGAAACCGGCAATGTCGGAGAAGGCTTCGGACCGGATTTCCGCCTCGAATTCCGGGAGCATACGCTTGAACAAAGTTATTGCAGGGTAGGGAATGGCAACGGACCGGGTCAGGGTCACGACCATCTCCCGCACGGGCAGGCTCTCCAGGCCGAGATTGACCATGCCGGTGTACGCCCGGACCAGGCCGCCTGTGCCCAGCTTTGTCCCGCCGAAGTAGCGGGTGACCACCACGGCAATCTCGCCCATCCCGGAGTGCAGCAGGGCGTTCAGCATGGGTTTGCCCGCAGTGCCGCTCGGTTCCCCGTCGTCGGACAGCCCGACCGATGCAGTGTCGCCCGGCGGTCCGGCATTGAAGGCCCAGCAGTTATGCGTGGCATCGGGGAATTCTTCCTTGATGCGGGCGATGAATTCCCTGGCGGTTCCGGCATCGGGCGCAGGGGCAATGGACGTGAGGAACCGGCTGCGCTTGATGGTCTCCTCCACGCGGTGGAAGGCAGCGGGAATGGGATAGCGGTCCGACATGTCCCGTGTGTAGTATGGCGCTTCAAGGAGGGTCAAGGGCGGGCGCACCGCTTTTCAAGGTCGGCCCTCAGCTGCGTCTTGACCAGATCGAATTCGTTGTGGTCCGGCAGCATGGCCAATAACCCCTCATAGTTGCCGGACTGCCTGAGGTGGCAATAGGCGTAGCGGAAGTGCAGGTCGTAAATCCAGCAGCAAAGGAACAGGATGAAGTCGTTGGACCAGTTGATGGACTTGAAGGGAATGAGTCGGCGTTTCAGCGTCAGTTCCACCACATCGGGGGACACCTCGGTCTTGTGCCAGGTTAGGCCGCTTTTCAGGGCCTTGCCGTGGAGCGTATCCGGGTTCATGTACTTGAGATTGCAGCGGATGGCGTCGAGTTTGTCCGCATCGCGCAGAATTTCCAGGACCGTTTGGGCATCCGCTTCCATGCCTTCGGGAGTGACGTCCCGGTTGTGATATCGGATGGCGGTCAGGACCACCTCACGCCAATGCCCTGAAATGGAGGAGAGAAGGTCTATCCCGGACAGAATCGCGGCTCCTTCTTCAGCGTGGTTGTAGCCGACATGATCGTCGAAGCTTTCGCGGTCCACCAACTGGGGGAAACGGCCGACATCGTGCAGGATTGCCGAGATTTCAGCGGCTTGAGCCAGATCATCGCCCGGTTGCAGTTCCTTGAGGATGCCCCGCACATGGGTCAGGACCCGCATGGTGTGGGATATCTTGCGCCGTACCAGGCCGTGGACCTCTCCGGTTGCCCGATCAAGATGATCCCGTGTAAAGACGTCGAACCAATCCAGGCAGTGTCTGATCTGTTGTGTGTGCATGGGGTGTTCTATCAGGATAGAGGGTTGTCTTGCCAGCCTGGACCGCTCAGGTTTTATGGTTTGATGCCCGGTTCTTCAATCAGGGAGGCCAGGATCAGACCGAAAAATCCGCCGTGGGACCCGGTGTAACGCCAACCAAGATGTGTGATGCATCCGGTGCAGGCTACCGCCTGCCAGTCAAAGCCAGAAAACCAGGTGAATTCACCTGTCTTCGGACCGGTGGGCAGGATGTTCTTGGCCGAGGCAAAGCAGCCCAGTTCGAAAACCTGCCCGTGGGGATTGAAGAAGACATGCCGGTGGCTGCCGTGCACCTCCATGCCCAAATCGCGCCGGGTGATTCTTGACCGGCAGACCCTGCATACCAGTACGCTGCCGGTCTCGTGGGGAATCGGCTCGGTCCGGTCCAGCCGTTTCGCGTCACCCGATGCAGACGGGGCGTCCGTATCCGGTTCGCCGCGCAGGGCGCGGGCAGGTTCTGGTTTGTATTTTACAGTCATGGTGGCTCTCCGCTAAAGAGCTATACCGCACTGAACCGGGAAAATGAAGCCGGACTTGACCGTTCCCGATCCGGTCCGTAAATTTTGGACATGATCCGAGAAATCGACCCCGGTTATCTCAGGCTGTGCGATGCCTGTTGCGATAACTCCGGCACAGCCAAGGAGATGATCAAGACCGGCGGGTGTACCTGTGACATCTGCGGTTGGGCCTGCAAATGCTGCGGCGACAACGCCAGGCAGTTCGTGAACAAGGTGCTGGTGCGCACCATCCCGAACGAAGGGTGGGAATACCTGCAATGGAAGAACCGTTGCAACCTCATTCCCCTGGATTGGGAGCGGCTTTTCGCCTTGGGTCGGCAGGATGAGGCCGATAGGGGGTAATATATTATTTTCTTTTAATGCTAAGTTGTTGCGCAAAATATAGTGTGCTATTTGTTGCTTTTTTGAGAAGAAAATAGCCGACTATGACGCGAACATGGGACCGACCAGCGAGGCCGCAATGGTCCACATGGTCAGGCAGACCGCGCCGTCCAGGATGCGCCAGGTGATTTCGCGCCGGAACAGCGGGGCAAGGATTTGTCCGCCCAGGCTCAGGCAAAGGAACCAGGCCGTGGAGGCCGCGAATGCGCCCAGGCCGAAGACATAGCGGGCCGGTGTCGGGAACTGGCCGCTGATCGACCCCATGAGCACAATGGTGTCGAGATAGACGTGGGGGTTGAGCAGGGTCACTGCCAGGGTGAGCATCAATGTGTGTTTCAGTCCCTTGCCCGCATTGCCTTGCGCGTCCATGGAGCCGCCGCGCACGGCTGCCCTCAGGGCCGTGAACCCGTACCATGCCAGAAACGCCGCCCCGCCCCAGGCAGCGAACAGGCCCAGGGTGGGGTTGGTCGCCACCAGGGTGCCCACGCCCGTGACGCCCAGCCCGATGAGCAGGCCGTCGCAGAGAATGCACAGGGCAGCCACGGCAAGATGATGGTTGCGCCGGACGCCCTGGGTGAGCACGAACGCGTTCTGTGCCCCAATGGCCACGATCAGCCCGCCTCCCATGCCGAATCCCTGAATGAATGGTGTCATGTGTGTGATGCCTCCCCTTCCCC
>NZ_QTZO01000020.1 GCF_004025585.1 Pseudodesulfovibrio sp. S3 | reverse complement strand
GCCACCCCGAATCGATCAGCTTCTTGCCGCCGATCACCGGGCGGCCAAAATCCAAAGCCGCATTTTTTTGGTTCTTTTTTGGGGCGGCTCAGCCAAAAAAGAACCCCGCCGGGAGGGCAGAAAAAAAACATGGAGGAGCGATGAGCGACGGCTCTTCTTCAAACTTGCTGCAAGGGGAATACGCACACATCCGCGAAAAAGGACATGGAATGCCTTTGGGGCTACAAGCCCCAAACAATGCCTCTCGCGCCAAAGGCGCGCATCCCAAAACAAGAAGCCGCCCCCTGGGCGGCCTCCCTTATCTCATCAATCCGGTTAGTCGAAACAGACATTCTCCGCCGTCATCACCGTACAAAACCGCCGATGCAACGTCTGATTGTGGTGGGCCACAATCTGCCCCCCCGTAAGCACGCCATTGTCGTACGAAGTATGCGCATCGCCCACCAGCACGGATTTATAACCGTGCGCCAGGGCACTGCGCACCGTGGTATCCACACAGCACTCGGTCTGCAAACCGCAAAAGACGAGTTTCCTTGCGCCAAGCTGCTTCAGATTGGCATCGAAATCGGTCTTCCAGAAAGCATCGTAGGAAGTTTTAAATGTAATATGGTCCCCTTTCTTCGGGGCGATTTCCGGTCTGATAAGCCAATTGTGAGAATCCTTTTCAAAATCGGACCCCGCGCCCTCGGTGGTGTGCTGGATATAGTAGACCGGGACGTGCCCATGCCTGGCCGCAGCGATAAGACCTGCAATGGTCTTGAGGACACGCTCGCCCTCGAAAGGCTCGTATCCGGGGGTTTCGAACATGATATTCTGGACATCCACAACGACAAGAACAGTTGCACCTGACATGATTTTCTCCCTGCGGGTTGATGCTTCAAGGCCGGTTTTCACGCAAGTCCCGACACAGGTCAAGCCGCAAAACATAAAATCGGCCCGAATCCGCACTGCATGGTGTGGACCTTTGCGCGGATTCCCATTACCATGCCCCGAATCACTGAATTGCCTTGGAGAACCAAATGTCCCCTCTTCGTTATTTTACGCTTTTCATACTGCTCATGCTGGCCGGATGCGGCGGCTATTCCTTTGGCGAAGGCGATATATCCGTCCTCGCGCCCGAATACCGGACCATTGCCGTGGGAAAAATTTCCAATCCGACCACCCTGTCGTGGCTGGAACCGCGCGTACGCAAGCTGCTGCGCGACGAATTGAACAACCGGGGTTCAATTACGTGGGTGGATACAAAGGCCGGTGCGGATGCGGTCATTTCCATCGACATACAACGGTACAACCGGCCCACCGCCGTGGCTGGCGAATATGACGAAACCCTGCGTTCCGTGGCGATATTCCAATTCGAGGCGACCATCCGTTCCACCACGGACGATTCCGTGCTGTGGCGGTCAAGCCTGATCAATCAGGATTGGCCCTTCTTCACCGGCGACGAAGAGGAAGCGGACATGGAAGTCACCCGCCTCGGCATCAGACGACTGGCCGACCAGATGTCCCAAAACTACTAGGCAGCCCGCATAGCTATGACACGCCCAAGATTTTTCTTCCTCGTCTGCCCGGACCCCCAGCTCCTCAAGGCCCAGATCGACGAACGCCTCAGAACGTCCGGCCAGGACGGGTGGGAACGCAAGCCCTTCTGGGCCGACGACGAAGAACCGCTTCCCCAGACCTTCTGGACCGACCTGACCATCAAATCACTGTTCCCGCAACCCAAGGCGCTCATCCTGCGCCGCGCCCACACCCTCAAGGCGGACTACTGGGACAAACTCGACGCCTCGGTCAAAGGGCTGGGCAGCGACATCTATCCGTTTTTCTGCTTGGAAGGAGCATGGAGCGGCAAGAAAGCGCCTATCCCGCCGGCCCTGTCCCGCCGAGGCCTGTTCAAAAAGGCCAAGAATGAAGGATGGATATGGGAATCTCCAGGACTGGATCAACGTTCCCTGACGGATTTCGTCAAGGGCTGGGCCGCAAAAACCGGACTGACCTTCGAGCCGGGCGCGGGACAGGCACTGACCCATGCCCTGCCCACGGACGCCGTTGCCGCCCGGCTGGAACTGGACAAGATCGAACTGGCCGCAGGTGACGCCAAGGTGGTGCGCAAGGAGCACGTCTCCCTGGTGGCCCGGACCGGCGAGATGCCTTTTTTCGACCTCATGGATGCCCTGGGCCAGCCCGGTGCAGAGGCCTCTGTCTGGAAGCGGGTCATCGACGACCATTCCAAATCCGCCAAGGATCAGATGCTCTTCAACCTGATCGGTTTTCTGGCCAGCCAGGCGCGCATGTACTGGATGCTCGCCCACGGCGAAAAACCTGCCGGAAACCCCTACATGCTGCAGAAGAAGGCCCCTGTGGCGAAACGGCTGGGCGCAGCGGGCGTGGCCCGGATGATCGATCTGGCCATGGAAGCCGAACTCTCGCTCAAAACCGGCGAACGCAAGTATGAAGAGGCCCTGGACATGCTTATGGCCGGGCTGATCGATCTGTTCAGACCAAAACAACAACTCCGCCGCCACTGATCATGACACAAGACGCCCCCCACTACACCGGCCACCGCCAGCGCCTGAAGGCCAAACTCGCCGACAACAGCCGGGGACTGGCCGATTATGAAATTCTGGAACTGCTCCTTGCCCTGACCCTGCCCCGCCGGGATACAAAACCCCTGGCCAAGGAACTGATCGCCCGGTTCGGTTCCCTCAAGGACGCTGTCATGGCCCGTCCCGACCAGATCGAGACGATCAAGGGCGTGGGCGAATCCACCAAGGCACAATGGGTGCTGCTCCAGGAGCTTTATGCCCGACTGGGCGAAGCCCCGGCACGCCGCGGCGAATCCGTAACCGACCCGGAAGCGGTGGCCAAGGCCGCCATGGCCCGGCTCGGCAGCAAGGGCACCGAAGAATTCTGGGTGGTCTTCATGGACACCAAGAACCGTGTCATATCTTGGGAGCAGATCAGCAGGGGCACGACCAATGCCACGGCCATCTTCCCCCGCGAGGTCGTGGTCGCCGCACTCCGGCTGGAAGCAACCAATCTCATCCTGGTCCACAACCATCCGGGCGGCAGTGCCCAGCCTTCGGGCGAGGACACGCTGCTCACCGCCATGGTGGCCGAGGCGTGCAAGAGCCTGGATATAGCGGTCCGCGACCACATCATCGTCACGGACCACGACTATTACAGTTTCAACGAGGCCGGGAGGCTGTAGATGCAGCAGATTCACGCCATCGTGCACGGCAAGGTCCAGGGCGTCTGGTTCCGTGGCTGGACACGGGAAGTGGCCTTTGAAATCGGCATTAGAGGATGGGTTCGAAACCTGCCCGACGGCTCGGTCGAGACCCTGGCCCAGGGCAAACCGGATCAGCTCGACCAGTTCGAGACGCGGCTCAAACAAGGTCCGCCCCTGGCGCGAGTAAGCGGAATCGACATCAAGCGGACGGATGTTGACGCCCTCCTCCCCTCATTTGAGATACGCCGCTGACCTTCTCTCCTCTCGCAGGCAACCCCTCCCCTAAAAACACATATTTTACATTAATAATATACTTGCCAACCCGGATTGACGACATATTTGGGTAACACCGTCTGTTTTCACACAAATCAGAGGATATACCCTTGAGCAAAAAAAAGAACAAAACCCCTATCCGACCGTCGCACATCAAGCGCAGGAAACCGGGTACAGATAGCGTCGAATCCCCAGCCCGCCGATCCAGGCCGTCAAAACCCGGCAAAGGCGGAGCCAGCGAGGCATTGCCGGACATCATCGAAGCCCTGACAGCCCAGTCGGGAGGTTCCCTGTTCGGCGACGGCGACGACATGCCCAGCCCGAACCCGGCGGACATCCCACAGACACTGCCGGTGCTCGCCGTGCGCGACATCGTGGTTTTCAACTACATGATCCTGCCGCTCTTCGTGGGCCGGGAAAAATCCGTCCATGCAGTGGACGCCGCCCTTTCCGGCGATCGCTACATCCTCATCCTCACGCAAAAGGACGAGGCCGTGGAGGATCCCAGCCCGGACGAACTCTACACGACCGGCACCGTGGGCATGATCATGCGCATGCTGAAAATGCCCGATGGCCGTCTCAAGGTCCTGGTCCAGGGACTGGCCAGGGCCAAGGTCAAACGGTTCACTTCCAGCGATCCATACCACATCGCAGAACTGGAGCCGCTCATCGAGCCGGAAATCGGCACCCTGACCGCAGAGCAGGAGGCCCTGGTCCGCTCGTCCCGCGAGCAGTCCGAACGCATTCTTTCCCTGCGCGGCATATCGAGCCAGGACATCATGTCCGTGCTCAACAACGTGTCCGAACCGGGACGGCTGGCCGACCTCATCGCCTCGAATTTGCGCATGAAGGTGGAAGCGGCCCAGAAGATACTGGAATGTGTCGAGCCCATGAAGCGCCTTGAGCTGGTCAGCGATCAGCTTCTCAAGGAAGTGGAAGTGGCCTCCATGCAGAACAAGATCCAGACCATGGCCAAGGAAGGCATGGACAAGGCCCAGCGTGACTTCTACCTGCGCGAGCAGATAAAGGCCATCAAACGCGAGTTGGGCGATGAAGGCGACGAATCCGAAGAGATGGACGAGCTGCGGAAAAGCATCGGCACCAGCGGCATGCCCAAGGACGTGATGAAAGAGGCGTTCAAGCAGCTCCGCCGCCTGGACTCCATGCACGCCGAATCCTCCGAAGCCACGGTAATCCGCACCTATCTCGACTGGATGACCGAACTGCCGTGGAAAAAGCTTTCCCGCGACCGGCTGGACATCAAGAAGGCCGAGTCCATCCTCAACGACGACCATTACGACCTCGAAAAGGTCAAGGAACGCATCCTCGAATATTTGAGCGTGCGCAAGCTCAACCCCAAGATGAAAGGGCCGATCCTCTGCTTCGTGGGGCCTCCCGGCGTGGGCAAGACCTCGCTGGGCCGGTCCATCGCCCGCTCTCTGGGCCGCAAATTCCACCGCATGTCATTGGGCGGCATGCGCGACGAGGCCGAGATTCGCGGCCACCGGCGTACATACATCGGGGCCATGCCCGGCCGCATCATCCAGGCCATCAAGCAATGCGGCACCCGCAACCCGGTGATCATGCTCGACGAAATCGACAAGTTGGGTTCCGACTTCAGGGGCGACCCGTCCTCGGCCCTGCTCGAGGTCCTGGACCCGGAACAGAACTTCTCGTTCACGGACCACTACCTGAACGTGCCCTTTGACCTGTCCAAGGTCATGTTCGTGTGCACGGCCAACATGCTCGACTCCATACCCGGCCCGCTCATGGACCGCATGGAAGTCATCCGCATTCCGGGCTACACCGAACAGGAAAAAACCGTCATTACCCGACGCTATATCCTCCCCCGCCAGATCGAAGAGAACGGGCTCAAGAAAAATGAGCTGACCATCTCCGACAAGCTGTTGGCCAAGGTGGTGCGGGAATACACCCGCGAAGCAGGACTGCGCAACGTTGAACGTGAGATCGGCACCCTGTGCCGCAAAATGGCCCGTCAAAAGGCCGAAGGCGACAAGGGACCGTTCAAGATCACGGTCGGCAACCTGTACAAGCTGCTCGGTCCGCCGCGCTTCCTGGACGACGAGAAAGAGCCCACCCTGCCTCCGGGCGTGGCCGTGGGCCTGGCTTGGACCCCGTATGGCGGCGAGATACTGCATATCGAAGTGACCACCATGCCCGGCAAGGGCAAGCTGATCCTGACCGGCAAGCTCGGCGATGTGATGAAGGAGTCGGCCCAGGCTGCCCTGTCCATTGCCCGCGCCAGGGCGGATTCCTACGGCATTGACCCCAACTTCGCCGAGAACCTGGACATCCATGTCCATGTCCCGGCAGGTGCCACGCCCAAGGACGGCCCGTCCGCAGGCGTCACCCTGGTCACGGCCCTGATCTCCGCCCTGACCGACACGCCGGTCAGCCCCGACCTGGCCATGACCGGCGAAATCAGCCTGCGCGGACGCGTCCTGCCCGTGGGCGGCATCAAGGAAAAGATCCTGGCTGCGGTCTCACGCGGCATGAACAGGGTACTCATCCCGGCACAGAACAAGAAGGATCTGGCCGAGGTTCCTGAGGAGCTGCTCAAGCGCATCACCATCAAGACCATTGAAAAGGTGGATGAAATCTGGCCCCTGGCAAAATTGAAATAGCCTAAAGAACACAGCCGCAGCGGAGACCCGCTGCGGCTGTGTTCGTCTCCCGTATTCCCCGCCTACACCCCCACGGCATCCCGCCCCGGCAACCACAGATTTGCATCGGCCTGCCCTTCGGTGGCCGCATCCCGTTCCTCGGCCTCCAGGCTCTCTGCCTCGGCCCGGGCGCGCGCCCCGGCGTCATGGGTAAACGTCGATTCGCACAGCAGACCGGCCTGACGGGCCACACCGGTGGGGACCGGCGGCTTGCCGTAGCGCACCCTCAGGGCCGGATTCCCGGCCAGGGCGGAGATGAGCACCAGCAGATCGCGGGCCAGGGGCATGGCCGGATTCAACTCGAAACACCGGACGAGCGCGGTCATGCAGTCCCACCACTGGCCTTGCTCGTAATAGGCCCGGGAAAGGTTGTAGTAGAGATGGTCGTCCACTTCAGTATGCTGCAATGCCCGGCGGTAACAGATGACAGCGCCCTCGGGGAATCCGATCTTGCGCAGGCTGATGCCGAATTCGTTGAACAGGAATTGGTTTTTTCCGGAAAAAGGCGTCTTGAGCCGGAGCAGCTCGTTGAGCAGCGTCTTCCCCTTGGACACCCGACGAGCCAGGATGTATTCCTGCGCCAACCGGAACAGGGCGCGCACATTGGCCTCGTCGATCCGAATGACCGACCGCCTTACCCCCTGTCCCCGACCGCCTTCAACCAAATATTCTCCCTGGGAGGCCGCTGGCACAAGTCGGTCTTCAAAAACCGCGACCTCGGGAGAATACAGTGCAAGCAACTCTTCGACCTGAATCGACACCTCACTGCCGAAGGGAAGAAAGTCGCCGTCCACGCCGCGGACGGCATAGGCGGATTTCCCCACCTGCCGGACAAGCCAGTAGTGCACCGAGCCGTGGCCGCGCAGGGTGGTCCCCTGACCAGGATGGTGGGATTTCGCAGAGGAGAATATGCAGCAGACCTGACCTGCATGGCCCTGGACGGACATACGATGCAATCTGTCCCGGCCGTCCGGGGAAACGTTCCTGTCCTGTGTCATGGGATACCTTTTGCGGACCCTTCCCAGTCCGGCCCCATCCGCTCCGGCCCATGTCTTCCCCTGACACTGGCCAGAGACGGTGATGGTGTGACCGGCACGGAATGCGCCCACGCACTTTACAAAGTGGCTCCCGCAGACACCAAACGCCATCATAAGAGAAAAGCCGGTTCCGGCCCAACGACCGAAAGGCCTTTCCCACCCCTGAACTTCACCTTCTTATCGGAGGCTTGCAACAAGTCCTTTAGAGGGAAAAACAGCCCGAAATCAGAACACATGATTTCGGGCCGGAGTCGGAAAAAGCGGGACTGCCCATCGGAATGCGGGTCAATCGTCGCGGCCGTGCCGTTTGATTTCGATGGTGCCGACCTTCCCTGACCGGGCGCGGCCCGGTTCGATGGGCACCCCCATCAAACCTTCGTCCAACTTCAGCCTGCCGGTTCCGGCAGCCAGGATCTGCCGGGCACGCGAGGCCACATGGGGTGGCACCGGGGGCTTGTGGTACCGTTCAAGTCGGGCCGTACGCTCATCAAGTCCGATCATGACCCCGAAAAGGTTCCTGGTGGATTCAAGTTCGGGATTGAGCCTGTGAGACTGGATGAGATATTCCAGACATTTTTCCCAATCATTGTTCTCGTAATGGGCACGGGCCAGATTGTAATAAAGGTTCTCGTCGTCACCCACATATTCAAGGGCGCGTGAAAAAAAGGCGATGGCTTCGGGATACAGCCCGCTCTTTCTGAGCACGATTCCTAAGTCATTAAACAAAAATTGATTCTTGCCTTCAAAGTCCGTCTTGAGCCTGACCAGATCGCCGAGCAGTTCCCTGGCCCGATCCGTTTCATGGCGATTCAGATACACCAATCCGAGTCCGAACAGCGCGTTGACCACGTTGGCGTCGATGGTGCTGGCCTGAATATTCGTTTTCCCGCCCTGGGCGCGCATGGCCGGGATGACCAGTTCCTCGAAATAGGCCAGCTCGGGAGTGTAGTCGCCGGTCAGATCCGCGGCGGAGACGGACACGGCATCGAGGGAAGGGATATGGCGATCGTTGAGCGGCCTGGCCTTGAACTTGTCGCGCCCCGCCTGCTCCACGAACCAGAATGTCTGGCTGCTGCGCCCGCGTCTCGTGGTGGAAAAAACGCACCTGACCCGGCCCTCTGCCAGGTAGGACCAACCGGAAGGAGGCGGACTTCCGCCTTCTCCGACTCCGGAATCCAAATGCAGTGCAAAAAAATCGTCATCCATGTTCATCACCGGTACTGGCTGCTTGATCACAGGGCACTTGTCTACCCTTCCAGTATTCCACCTGTGACCACGCGTGTAAAGCAGTGTTTTGAGACCAAAGGTCTGGACATGGCCTACAACAGACTTACCTTGGTCGATGCCGGGCCGCAACGTTGCCAGTCCGCACCTTTTCAGCTATGGAATCCCTCTGCCGAACGGATTCGGCACAAATTTACTGTTTTGGAGCACACCATGCCCATATTCGAATACAAATGCGACGACTGCGGCCAGGAGTTCGAGGAACTCGTCTTTGACCGCGACGAATGCCCCCCCTGTCCCAAATGTGCATCCGCCAACACCGGCAAGCTCATGAGCGCGGTCCGGTCAAAGGTTGGCGGTTTTGCCCCGGATGCCGGAGGCGGCTCCACGCCGTCCACCCCGTCCGCGCCCTCTTCCGGCTGTGCAGGCTGTTCCGGCGGCGACTGCTCGAACTGCGGATAACCCCCACTGAAACAGACCAAGGCCATTACCATAATGAAGAAACTCACCATAGCCACCCGCGGCAGTGCCCTGGCTCTCTGGCAGGCCAACCACATCAAGGACTGTCTGGAAACCGCACACCCCGGCCTGTCCGTCGACCTGCTCAAGATCAAGACCAAGGGCGACATCATCCTGGACGTTCCGCTGGCCAAGGTCGGCGGCAAGGGACTTTTCGTCAAGGAGATCGAGGAAGCGCTCCTGGACGGTCGCGCCCAACTGGCGGTCCACTCCATGAAGGACGTGCCCACCGAACTGCCCGAAGGCCTGGAAATCGGCATCATCCCGGAACGCGAGGAACCTACGGACTCGCTGCTCTCGGTCAAATACGACGGCCTCAAGGGATTGCCCGAAGGCGCCCTGGTCGGCACCTCCAGCCTGCGCCGCCAGTCCCAACTGGCCACGCTCAGGCCCGACCTCAGGATCGAATCCCTGCGCGGCAACCTGGACACCCGCGTGAACAAGCTCCTCAAAGGCGACTTCGACGCCATCGTGGTGGCCACCGCCGGACTGAACCGACTGGGCCTGTCCGCACCCAAGCAGGAAATCCTCGGACCGCCGGACTTTTTGCCCGCCGTGGCCCAGGGAGCGCTCGGCATCGAGTTCCATTCGGACAACCAGGAAGTGCGCGACATGCTCGCCTTCCTGGACCACACGCCCACCAGACACCAGGTCATGGCCGAACGCGGCTTCCTGACCGGCCTTGACGGCGGTTGCCAAGTCCCCATTGCGGCCTGGTCCGTGATCGAGGGCGACCAGGTCAGACTGACCGGCTTCGTAGCCGACGTGGACGGCTCCCGCCCCATCCGCCTGATGGCAGAAGGCCATGTGGACAACGCCTGGGACGTGGGCATGATCCTGGCCGGAATGGTTCTGGACGCCGGAGGCAAGGCAATTCTCGACGAAGTCTATGCCCGGGAATCCAAATAGTTCGGACCCAGCTGCACTACTGACCGCTCCGACACCCTTTCCGACAGAGGACTAAAGATTTCTTTATATGAAAAAAATAAATAAAATCAAGCTATCGGGCAGCAAATGCGCCCGCATGGCCACCCCTAGCCTAAAGGTTTCTGAATATTTGCCGATAAAATCTGCAAGGAACATATTCACTACTCCATGCAAGGAGGTAAGAATCATGGAAGTTGCCGGTTTTGAAGTACAAGGTTCGAATTTGGCCGAACAGGTCAAGTCCATCCGCAAGGTCCGCTTGCAAAGACAGGTTCTGGAAAATCCGGAAATGGCCCGCGAACTCGTGAAGGTTGAGGCCACCGGAACATACAACGCCAAGGGTGACGTCATACAAGCCGTTACCGGAGACCTCGGAGATGCGTAGGGGCGTACAAAGCGCACCAAAAGAATAGGCCGGTCAGGTTAACTGACCGGCCTATTCTTTTGGTGCGCTTTGTAGTGCCGGCGGCCGACAGCGGCGCATCTGCACATTTTTCGGGCTTGCTCGATCCTCACCGTAGCCAGGCTACGCCTCCGGTTGAGCTGCACCCGAGAAAATGCACATCTGCACCACTCTCAACCACCTCGATGCACCGGGGGAAGAGAGCCGCTGTTGGGTGCCTTTGGCACCCAAATCGCTCCAATTTGGGAAAAAGGTGTGTAGCCCGCGGTAAGGGGGGAGACAAGTGATACAAGGGAAACACTCTGAAGAACCCCGCCAAGCGGCGTCACAAAGTTTTGGAAAGAGAGGGATGGGGGGCCTGGGGGGAAGGGAGAGGAGAACCTTTTTCAAAAGGTGTCCTCTCCCTTCCCTCCAGCCGCCGGAGGCAATCTAATCGCTTTCGGACACACCCGCATCGGCAAAGGTGGCCATGTCGTTGTAGATATTGGCTGCGGCTCGGACCAGGAACATGGCGCAGGCCGCGCCCGTGCCTTCGCCCAGGCGGAAGCCGAGATGGAGATACGGATCAAGGCCCATGGCCTTGACTGCTGCCGAGTGGCCCGGTTCGGCTGAGGCATGGCTGATCAGACAATAGTCCTTGACGTCCGGGCAAAGCTTCCAGGCGGCCAGATAGGCGGCCGTGGAAATGAATCCGTCCACACAGACGAGCTGACGATTCTTTGCGCCGCCCAGGATGAGTCCGGTCAGGGCGGCTATCTCCAAACCGCCGAGCGCGGCCAGAATCTCAATGGCGTCGCCGGAATCGACGGCGGCCCGGTTGACGGCCAGCCCCTTGCTGATTACTTCGACCTTGGAGGGCAGCTTGGCCTTGTCCAGACCGGCACCGGGACCGGTCATGATCTCGGGGTCCAATCCGAGATAGGCACTGTACAGGGCCGTGGAAGGGGTAGTGTTGGAGATGCCCATTTCACCGGTGCCGAGCACCTTGACGCCCTCCTCATGGGCACGGTCTGCCAGGGAAAGGCCGAGCAGCAATGCTTGCAGGCAGTGTTCGCGGGTCATGGCCGGGCCTTTGGCCAGATTGTTGGTACCGGGGGCGATCTTGGCCTGAATCAGGCTCGGATGGTCGTCGAACTTGCCGCCGCAGCAGCCTGCGTCCACCACGAAGAGTTGTGCACCCACCGTCTTTGCAAGGACATTGATGCCCGCACCGTCAGCCAGGAAATTGAGCACCATCTGACGGCTCACCTCCTGAGGATACGGGCTGACGCCCTCTTGGTAGACGCCGTGATCACCGGCCACGGTGTAGACGCGCATGGGGTCTACCTTTGGCGGTTGTCCTCCCTGGATAAGAAACAACTGAAGGGCCAACTCCTCCAGACGCCCCAGGCTGCCACGGGGTTTGGTCAGATTGTCGAGATGGGCCTGCCCCTTTTCGGCCAGGGTCCGATCCACGGGGCGGATGGAGTTCAATGCGTCCTTGAAACTATTTTCCATTGAGTTCAGTCCTCGGATTGGTGTTTTGGTTTCGCGTTTGGTTACATTCTCGCCCTACCCCTGTAAACCACCAATACAGACATTGCTGGGGCGACACTTCCGTGCTATCCAATCCGCACTGCTTTTCATTCACGATTTCAACCGCTTCCGGAGTCGATATGGACAGGAAACTCTGCATCGTACACGCCAACTGCCAGGGCGAACCGCTCATGGATCGCCTCGACTGCTGCCCGGAATTCCGGGAGCGTTACGAGTGCAGGCTCTACACCAACTACATTCGCGAACCGATCCCGGACCAGGAATTGGCCCAATGCTCCCTTTTCCTCTACCAACACCTCGACGCCGCATGGGAGGAACTGGCCTCTGAAACCCTGCTCGCCAAGCTGCCTGAAACAGCGCACAGTCTGTGCATCCCCAACATGTTCTTCAAGGGCTATTGGCCCACCTGGACAGGCAAGCAAGGCTTCGACTATCGATGCGAACTGCTCGACAACTACATCGACGCAGGCCTGCCGCCGGAAGAAACGGTTTTGGTCTACATACACACGGACATGGGAGCCAAGTTCGATCTGACATCGATGGTGGCAGACACCCTGAAACAGGAGCGGGAGCGCGAATCGCACACCCCGATCAAGTATGTGGATCTGATAAAGACAAACTACCGGAATATCAAACTGTTCAACACGATCAACCACCCCGGCCCCCTGCTCATGGATCACGCAGCCAAAGGCATTCTAGCCGAACTCGGCCTGCCTGCACCGGAAGAAGCGGCCCTTGGTGCGCTGGGCGACCCCTTCCCGGAATTCGAAGAACCCATCAATCCCAAGGTGGCCGAGTTCTTCGGCTGGGATTTCGCAGGGCCGGGCCGGAAGTATGAAATTTACGGCCGCAAGATGACCTTCACCCGCTGGGTGTCAAATTACGTGTTCGCACGGCAGGCCGGGGTCAGGGATTTCATCGCCTTCCTCCAAGGCGCCGACGTCGCCCTGTGACTCGGCTTGGGACAGCGGGCTCCCTGCAACGCCCACCACTCCCAATCCCATAACGAAAAAAGGCCCACGGCTGATGCTGCGGGCCTTGTCGTTACCCTTTCCTGCCTGACACCAGGGCCAGTCCCTGGTCGGGAACAGGCCAATCCGAGTGATGGACCACGTCGATGAAACCGGCCGACCGAAACAAGCCCTCCATCTCTGATGCCGTCCATGCCTTGGTGGTGCTCCTGTAGAGGACAGGTGCATCCTGCCCTTTGACCCACACCTGGAAGCACTGAAGGGAAACCCCTTCCTCCTGAAACCAATGGTTTTCCGTCAGGCAGACATACGGGGCCTCGGCGAACAGGCCGCCGGATTCGGCCCGCGTCCAGGTGTTCACCCCCTGGCCCACGGCCTGCACGGCGTGCACCCGCTGCCGCTCCACAAGCAGGCGGCCTCCGGGTGCCAGGGCTTCAAACGCCTTGACCAGTATTCGCCGGCACTGATCGGGCGAAAAAACATTCAACTCGCCGTAGAGCATCATGACCAGATCGAAGGGACCGCCCAAATCGGCCTCAACCACATCGCCGAGCCGAAACTCGCACCGGCCGGGAACACCGAACTCCTGCCGGGCGTGGTCTATCGACGCCGGGCTGAAATCCAGGCCGACATACCGGTGCGATACCCCGGCCAGACAACGGGAATACAGCCCCGGTCCGCAGCCGAGGTCCAGGATCGAGGCCGAAACCCCGGTCAAGACGTTCGCATTGATCCAGGCCACCTGGGATTCAATGACGTCCAGCTTGCGGCTGGCAAGATGATGGTCCTGGGAAAGGTGTTCCGCAAGGATGCGCCCGCTGAACGCAGGGTCGTTCCAGGGAATCTTGTACATCCCGTCCCACAGGGCACGGGCATCGGGGGGAATCATATCGGTATAGAACAAACTATTTTTCATTGTGCACTCCTCAACAAGGTGTTTTCAGGGTGTTTTTCAACAACACGCGACCACTGTCCGTATGGTGCGGCTAGGAGCACATGACCGGAGGCCTACCCCACCCCGAAAAACCCGTCAACCCGGAGCGGGAAAGCCCGGCCTGGAACCGGTTGCCGACCAATGTTAAGATTTCTCAAGAAAGTCCGATAGGAGATATACGCGACCAGCACGGAGGAAGGTCATGTATATCGAAATGGACAACACCCATATACAGGGCGGCTACGGCTTTGAGGGGCACCTCAGGGAAGTGGTGCAGGAACAGGCCGAACACCTGCTCGGCGACTTCGTGGAATTTTCCGACGAGGCCATCCAGGCGTTCAAGGAAGCCGCCATCGAACCTATCAAGAACGGCACCTTCAGCCTCAAGCAAATGGAACAGCGCATCAACGTGGTCCGCACCGAGATCGCCCAGGTCTGGAATTCCGCCCTGCCCGACGACGAGAAATACCGCCAGATTTCCGCCAAGGAAAACGAAATCTGCCTGCTCCAGGCCGGACAGTTCACCTTTGCCAGGGCCGGATTCACGCTGTCGGTGTGAGCCTTCTCATGGCTTGCAGATCTTGCAGGGCCGAAACCCTGCACCCAGCGCCTCCTGGCGCGAGGTAAAGACCACCGAACAGTTCTTGCAGTTGTAATACCGGCAAGCGGGCTGGTGAAAAATGTAGGAATTCCTGTTTCCGTGGTAGACTGTCGAGGCAGCCTGCGCCTCCCCCGGCAACCGTAGCGGAAAACTCCCAGCCGCGACGATCGCACCCGCAAGCATAAGCAGGGCGAGGATGGATGCCATAGTTTTTTTCATGATCCATCCACTACACCCCTGACAGGGAAAAATCCAGACCGGACCAATTGCCTCGGCAACTGGCGACCGCACGCTTGGAGCAATGGGATGCTCAAGGCCCTCTGCCTTGAACGGGACCTGGACAGCGTCCTGATCCTTCCGAAGGGAATCGCCGGAGCCAGGCGCTCTATTTCAGCCGCGGCGGCCCCAGCACGATCATCTCGGCAATGGTGTGGTCCACCTTGGGCAGTTGCCTGAGATGCTTGCCCACGAACTGCATCTCCAGCATGGCCAGGTCCTTGTACATGGGGGTGCGGTCCACGGTGGGGAGCGGGTCCATGCCCTGGGTCAGATCCTGACAACGGTAGCAGCCGGGGAAGCGGATTTCCTGGCCCGTGTTCCTGACCAGCATGTTCGGCACGCCGTGCATGCGGCAAATCATGAGCCGGTGCTCGTACAGCCCGCAGATGCCCTGGTCCTCGTCAATGTTGAGCGGACACATGATGTGCGGACGCTGACCACGAGACAAAGCGTCCTGCCCCTGCTCCACATAGGCTTGCGCCCTGGCCCTGATTTCCTCCAGCCGGTCGGCCGGGAGCTTGTTCAACCCTTCCCACATGTAGGCCCACTCCACGTAGGTGTGGTGCTGGAAGAAGGAAAGACAGCAGTTGTCGGTGCAGGCATCGCAACGCATTCCGATGGGTTCGGCCACCGCGTTGTATCGGGCGACCATCTTGTCGTATATGGCGGCCAGCTTGCGGAAAGAGGCCTTGGGGGTAAGCTTGTTCATGCGATCCTGATATGTTCGAGAATATGGTCGACGCACGCTTCGGGCGAGAGCTTGTCTGTTCTGACCGTGATGTCGGCGACCCTGCGGTACAACGGCTGACGCTCATTGTAAAGGTCCTGCATGGTCTTGCCCGGACCTATGGCCAGCCCGCGATTCTCGGCGTCCCCGACCCGCTTGATGAAGGTGGACTCGTCGATGTCGAGCAGCACTATCTTGCCGAGCTCCTTGAGCCGCTTCACGGCCCTGGGGCCATAAATGACCGAACCTCCGGTGGAAACAACCGTCCGTGTCAGATTCAGTTCAGAGACCAACTGCTCTTCGATGCGCAGGAATTCGTCCAGCCCGTAGGTGTCCATGATTCCCTGAAGCGGAAGTCCGTAATAGGACTCCATGTACCGATCCGTATCGAGCTGTCCCCAACAAAGCCGCCGGGCAAGCAATCCGCCCAGAGTGGACTTGCCGGCCCCGGCCATGCCCACCAGAGTGATGCACGGCTGCAGAATCTCGTCACGCGCCAGGGGAGTGAAGACCATCGCTACTCGCCCCGCACCAGACAGACGCGGTCCTCGCCGTCGCGCTCGACCACGAGCACGTTGACATGCTCGTCACCCAGGGTGTCCAGCCTCTTGCCCACGTAGTCGGCCTGGATGGGCAGCTCGCGGTGTCCCCGGTCCACCAGAACCAGCAACTCCACACGCTCGGGGCGGCCGTAATCGAGAATGGCCTCCAGCGCGGCCCGGATGGTGCGGCCGGAATACAGCACGTCGTCCACCAGCACGATGGAGCGCCCCTCCACCTCATACCCGATCTCCGAGCAATTGATGGTGGGAGACAGTTCCAGGTTGGTGGTCCAGTCGTCGCGATAGAGATTGATATCGAGCTTGCCGAGGGGCACCTTGCGGCCCAGGCGCTCGTCCAGAAGCAGCTTCAGCCGCTCGGCCAGGTCTGCGCCGCGCCGCTGGATGCCTATGATCGCCAAGGATTCATCATCCCCCCTGCGCTCATATACTTCAACGGCCAGTCGCTCGAGTGTCCGGCTCATTTCTTTCTCGGACAAAATGGTGCCGCAATCTTTCATCATATCGGCCTCGCATGGCTTTTTCGGTTCAAGGAACGTAGGAAATTAGCCCATACCCGAGGGGTGGTCAACTTCCACCAGACAGAATCGGCAACTTTGGATTTGACAAAGGGTGGTATAGACCTTACCTCTTCATTTCCCGACCACAATTAGGAGGATTTATACATGTTCGAAGTCACCGAAGCTGCCCAGAAGCAGCTGGAAGGCTATTTCCAGGACAAGGAAGCATCCCCCATCCGCGTCTATCTCGCGGCTGGCGGTTGAGCAGGCCCACGCCTGACCTTGGCTCTGGATGAGCCTACCGATAAAGACGAAGTGTTCGAGGCCGCAGGATTAACCTTCCTCATCGAAAATGAATTGCAAGCCCAGACCGGCAACATAAAGATCGACATGACCTACTACGGTTTCGTGGTCGAGTCTGAAAACCCGGTCGGCGGCGGTTCCGGCGGAAGCTGCGACTGCTCTTCATCAAGCTCCTGCGGTTCCGCAGGATCAGGCGGCTGCGGCTGCTAACGACTATAAGCTGCGACCTGCCGGGTTAAGTGAATTGTTGACGATTTTTCGCCGTACATGATCTTGCACCCCAGGCGCACGAAAAAAGGCCCGCACCAATGCGTACTCCGATACGCGACGGTTCCGGGCCTTTTTTTGCGCCCCGCGCTTCACATTTTCTCGCCATCCGGCCTTCTCTCCCTTTTTTTATTGCTTTTCTCTTTACAAGGAATAGATCATACTTATTCTCTTTGAAATACTATTTATCCCAAGGAGAACAACATGATCACTGTCACTGACTCAGCAAAACAGGAATTGACCAGATATTTCGACGGCAAAGAGATCCAGCCCATCCGCGTTCACCTGGCTGACGGAGGGTGCTCAGGACCGCGCCTGTCCCTGGCCCTTGACGAGGTCCGCGACGGCGACAAAACCGTTGAGCAGGATGCCTTCACCTTCCTTATCCAGGAAGAACTGGCCGAGGCAACCGGAGCGGTCACCGTCGACATGACTCAGTACGGATTCAATGTCGAATCCGAGAACCAGGTTGGCGGCGGCAGCGCAGGATGCGGCTGCACCTCGGCAAGCTCCTGCGGTTCCGCAGGCTCGGGCGGTTGCGGCTGCGGTCACTAATTGCGGCAAATGATTCAAGGCCATCCTTGAAACCGCAGATATCGCCTAGACAAAGACAGACCCGGACCCTTGCGCATTGAAACACGCAACGGGTCCGGGCCTTTTTTCATCCGGTTCAATCAGATCTCTGGCAATACAGGCCTGACTCTTTTCTGTGCCAGGATATGAATCTTTACCACTTCCGCGTGGTTTTCTTCATTTTCTTCACACGCATGGAAACACCTTTCCATCGTTTCTTTTCCACCCTGTCCGCACTGTTGTGTTGTCGATCAGAGAGGTAGTCGAGTTCCCGTTTCATCTTGTAGTAGCTTTCGAGCCGCTCCTGTGAAAGCTCCCCATTTGCGGCAGCTTCGAGAACACGACAACCATATGCATGCAGATGGCTGCAATCGGGGAAGCGGCAGCCCTGAGCCAACTGTTCGATATCTGCAAAGGCGCTTTCCACTCCGCCGTCATTGTCATAAAACGCGATTTCCCGGATACCGGGATTGTCGATCATCATCCCGCCCTGAGGCATGACAATCAGGTCACGCCCCGTTGTGGTGTGCTTCCCTTTGCCCACACTCTGGCTGACCGCTCCTGTCGACTGGATAGCTTCGCCATAGAGCCTGTTCAGAAGCGTGGATTTGCCTGCTCCGGACGAGCCGATCATGGTGACGGTTTTCCCTGAGGCAAGATACTGCTCAAGTTCGAGCAGTCCGGTTTCCTCGGACGCAGCCACGAGGTGCACGGGAACCCCGACAGCGATTTCCCTCACTTCGTCCGCACAGGCTCTCGGCGCATCATGCAGGTCCGCCTTGGTCAGGACGATCACAGGATGCAAACCGCAGTTGTAGACAAGGGTCAGATAGCGCTCGATCCGGCGCACATTGAAATCGCGGTCAAGGCCGCAGACAATGCATACCGTATCCAGATTGGCAGCCATGACCTGTTCTCCCGTGGCAGGGGCATTGTTCCTTCCACGGCCTCCGGCAGCGCCCCGCGCCAACATGTTCCGCCGAGGCAAAACCTTGGTGATGGTCAGGTCCTGTACGAGGACCCAGTCACCGACAACGGGATACAAAACCCCGGCATTGGCGGAAGCGGTCTGATAACGCAGTTTCCCGGATATCCTGACCTGGCAGGTCTCGTTGCCCAGACTCAGGATAAACTGGTTTTTATTCACACTGAAAACCCTGGCGGGAACACCCTGCCCTACAGCATGTTCCTGGAAAAAGGCATTCCACCCCATGGAGATAAGTGCCGTCATCCTTGAAGATTCTTCGTATGATTCAATTGTTCCATTCATTTGGTACCACCATTTCTTGATACTCCGACACCGCGGCAATAATAAGCACGATATCCCTGCCGCGTATCAGGGTTGTTCAACGGAAAGCAGGCAGTCCGGCTGCGGCAGCTACAAGGGACACGGATGTCCAGCAACCGGAATACTACATACTTGTCATGAATCGCAGGCAATGACACGTTGCCGACACAATGGGGAACACGAAAATAGACGGAACACCGAACAGTGGTCCGAAACGGCTCAAGCCGGGAGGAAAACAGAAGAATCCTCTTATGGAATCATAGGGTTCCGCCAGGGCCAGAACCAGATCATTCTGTGACCTACGTGCTACCTGTTGTCGGCAACGCGAGGAACAATCTCCAATGATCTCATGAACATAAAAACTCCTCGATGCGATTTTGATAAAACCTATACTTATATGAAAAACACGTACCCTCACAGAGAGCTTCACACAGGGACAACCACGGTACAAAATCCCGGCACACAGGAAAACCATGTTGTTTCTATTTTCCAAGGCATCCTCAAACCAGGAAAATGCTATTCCTTACCCGTGCAGCAGATGTTTTTGGAGGGCTAGCGCAGTCCTAGTTTTTTCTTAAAATAACTCCTGCACACTCGTTTGAATTCACGGGAACTAATGTCGTCCTTTCTCTCAAACACAGGGACATACGTCCTGGTGGGGCGCCTGTATGTCGAAAGGGAAGCTATGTCATACCCCAGGTTGCCGTACATGGTGCTCATATAGCTGCCTTGGTATGGCAGCTGAAAGTCTGCATCCTTCGTCTTCTTCATGGCATACAGCAATCCAATGCTGCTTATTTTTGTCCAGTCCATGATCTCGATTAATTCGCTGGACATGGGAAGAAGCCAAGAATATTTCCCGGACTCCTTTATGGAGGAATGGGCTGTTACGATGAAACTGGAAAAAAGAATTTCATACCCGTTGGCCGCAGCAATATCTTCGTAAAAGGAAGGCTCAAACAAATAGTACCCATTCGTATTGAACATCTGCTGGCAATGGATAAATATGCCGCCGGGGCGACAGACCTGATGCATGGTTCTGTAGACTTCAGACACATTGAAGATATGCTCTGCACATCCGAAATCAGTCACCAGGTCGTATTGACCCCAATGCGAATCGTCCATGAAAGGGAAATTAAGGTCATGCGCAATAGCCTTGTTGTCTCCATTCATGTCAAAACACGCATAGTCCTCAAACCCCAACAAAGAATAGAGCCTTTCAGCAAAATAGCATTTGCCGCGGTCTTCCCACCCCCATTCCTCAAAATTCTTTTCCTGGAATCCATCAACTCCGTATGATTCCATAAGATTCTTAAAATCATCAAAGGTGAGATGCAACTCTTGTGAACCGATTTCGAGCACTTTCTTCTTGCCCTCGAAATGCTTGTCCTTCCAAAGCCCCACTATAGCTTGAACAGCCGGAAAACTAAGTCCCACTGATTTTCTCCTTCATTGAACAGAACTGATACCGTTTGTCGGATGCAGTAACAAACTGTGCCTACAGCCGCAAGAACAACCAACTCGGAGTACGCATACCACGTATTGACACTTCGAAGGAGCCTGGAGAATTGAAGGCAAATCCTTGCCCCGCTCCAGCCCACCAAAAAGGGCGATGCTCTTGGCACCGCCCAGTTCGATTAGGACCGCAATCCCGGCTGACAAACCGGAGTTAATCGAAAGTCCTTGCATCGACAAGACGGGGTGCGTTCTCCGGCAATGTGCCGGGCGCAACTGTCTCGACGACAGGTCTCAATTTCATGATCGCCTGAAAGTCGGCGATGAACTTTTCCTCGTCAATGGGCTGTGCGGTTTCCACCGCGACCACCAACTCGTCTCTGCCCATAACACTCTTTACCCGAATCTGCCAGCCGGAAATATCCGGATGCTTGGCAAAAACCGCCCCAGCCTGGCCGGGATAGACAAACTGCCCTTTCACCTTGGCGGTATCGTCTGCGCGGCCCTTCCAGCCCGTCAGTTTTCGGGCAGTCCGGCCACACGTGCACAGAGCCGTATCAATGGAGGAAAGATCGCCCGTGGCCAGGCGCACCAGGGGATAATCGGTGAAAAACGGCGTGACCACCACCTCGCCCAGCTCGCCGTCGGGCAGGGGCAATCCCGTGGCCGGATCGCATATCTCGACGTGGCGGTAATTGGACAGGTGCATGCCGCCCAGTTCCATGCACTCGTAGGCGATGCAGCCCACGTCCGCCGTGCCGTAACCCTGGCGGACGGTGATGCCGAACATCTCCTCCACCTCGGCGCGCAACGCTTCGGACAAGGGTTCGGCTGCCACATAGGCCTTTTCCAGATGGAAATCCTCTCTGAGATCAAGACCTGCCGCCAGGGCCTTCTGGCCGATGATCTTGAGGTAGCTGGCCATGCCCACAAAGGCCGTGACCGGCAGGCTCGTCAGAAACTCGATCTGTTTTTCGGTATTGCCGGGCCCGGCCGGAATGACCGCGCATCCGATGTCCCGAAGCGGCTCCTCCAACATGAGGCCCGCCGGGGTCATGTGATAGGAAAAGGTCATCTGGGCCAGATCGCCTGGCCGGAATCCGGCGGCGAAGAACCCCTCGGACCAGGCCCAGTAGTCAGGTTCCACGCCCTCGGGATCAAAAATGGGGCCGGGGGACTGGTAGATGCGCCCGAGCTCGCCGGGCGTACAGTTGAGGAACCAGCCGATGCCGTGTTCCTTTTGCCACTTGATGATGTCCTTCTTGCGCAGGGGCGGGATCTTGCCGTAATCGTTCCAGTCCTTGAAATCCTTGGCACAGGCGCCCATGGCTTGCAGGCGCGCCTGGAATTCGCCCGAGGCCCTTTCCGCCTCCATGAGCACCTCCCGGACACCCTTCCACTTGCGCTTCATCCGCTTCTCGCGCGGCTCGGTCTCATACTCGGTGTAATACATCAAGAATGCCTCCGGCGGCTTAGGGAACATTTTGAAAAAGGTTCCCTAAGAACCCTCCAAAACTTTTTATCGCTCCGCCTATCGGCGGAGAGTCCTGCCTGAAATCACCCTGTGTTCGCTGTACGACAGATGGAAAATTATTTCTACCACGACACTCATTCTTCACAACCAGGACCTCAACCTAATACCCAAAAAAACACTTAGAGGCTTGTGAGAGTGGGTCAACTGTGCATTTTCTCGCGGCCGTAACAACCGCGAAAAATGTGCAGAGGGCCCCTGCCGTCATCCGAGCCAACGTTTTCTTCTGCGATAGTGCTTTACATCCCGGTAGCTTTTTTTGGCCCCGGCATGTCCCATGCCCAGGTAGAACTCCTGCACGTCCGGGTTGTTGAGCAGGTCGGACGCCTTGCCGTCCATGACCACTCGACCGTTTTCCATGATGTAGGCGGATTCCGCCACGGACAGGGCGGCCCGGGCGTTCTGCTCCACGAGCAGGATGGTCACGCCCTCTTTGCTGTTGAACTTCTTGATGATGTCGAAGATTTCTTCCACCAGCAACGGAGCCAGCCCCAGGGACGGTTCGTCAAGGAGGAGCAGTTTGGGCTTGGCCATGACCGCGCGGCCGATGGCACACATCTGCTGTTCGCCGCCGGACATGTATCCCGCCAGTTGTTTGCGCCGCTCCTTGAGACGCGGGAAATATTCGTAAACCAATGCCAGGGAGTCGGCAATTTCTGAACGCGGGCGGGTGAACGCCCCGCATTTGAGATTCTCCTCCACGGTCAGGTCTTCGAAGATGCGACGGCCTTCCATGACCTGGAAAATGCCCTTGCGTACGATCTTTTCCGGGACAACCCCTTGAATGGGTTCGCCCCGGTACAAAACGACACCGTCCGTGACCTTGCCGTCCTCGCATTGCAGCAGACCGGAAATGGCCTTGAGCGTGGTGGACTTGCCCGCCCCGTTGGCCCCGAGCAGGGCCGTGATCCGTCCCTCGGGACAGGCCAGGGACAGCCCCTTCAGGACCAGGACCACGTCGTTGTACACGACTTCCAGATTCTCTACCTTCAGAATATCACTCACACTTGCCTCCGGCGGCTTAGGGAATCTTTTGAAAAAGGTTCCCTAAGAACCCTCCAAAACTTTTTGTCGCGCCGCTGGGTGGACATACGGAATCATCCGGGGCGCAGGCGGCGGTTGTCTTCGTTCTCAAGAGGCGCGACCTTCGCGGACTCACGCCCTCCACGCCGCACGGGAAAGCTTCCGGCCCTCCCCTTCCTGACGCGCGGCGTGGCACCGGAAAGTTCTGGAAGGGGGAGCCGGGGGAAACCTCTTTCAGGAGGTTTCCCCCGGTCTTCATTCTAGATTAATGACCGAGCCAGTCGGCGCGGCGTTCCAGGATCTGTTCTTTCACGAAGGTCAGTTTGCCGTCCTTGATGATGTACAGGAAGACAGCCATGTTCGGGCGGTGGTCATCCGGGAAGTAGGAGATGAGCGGAGCCAGCCCCATGGGGTCGAAGTCGCGCAGGGTCTCCAGGGAGGTCTTGAGGGACTCGCCGGTGAGCGGACCGTTGGCAAGGGCACGCTTCATGCCTTCGGCCATGACCAGCACGGAGACGAATCCCCGGGTGTAGTGCGTCATCTGCGGCACATTGTCGGTGACCTCCATGATCGCCTTCATGCCGGGCACATCCTGACCATAGACCGCAGCGGCCTGGTTGGAATAGGCGCCGTTGGCGTCCTCGCCTGCCAGCTTGGCCAGGTTCTCGTCAGCTCCCCAGATATTGACGAAGAAGGTCGTGTCCATGCCGATGTTCTTGGCGGACTTGAGGATGACCGAAGTGGACGGCGTGGTACCGCCTATCCAGCAGTAATCCGGAGCCAGCTCCTTGAGGGGCAGAAGCTCGGTGGTGGCGTCGATGGCCTTGAGGGAGACGTTGGCCTCGCCCACGACCTCGAAGCCCAATTCAAGTGCGTAGGCCCTGGCTCCGGCAATGGGAGCAAGCCCGTACGGATGGTCGGGATAGATGAAGGCGATCTTGGGTGCGCGCTCTTCGGTCCAGGCGTCGCGAAAGTACTTGATGGCGGCCCGAGCCTGGGTGGAATAGTCCGCTGCAATGAAGAAGTTGTAGGGTGCGGTCTTGGGGTCGGTCAAATGGGCCGAATAGGACGCGGACATATCCGGCACCTTGTCCTTGGCCAGCGTGCGGACCAGGGCCTCGGTCACAGCCGAGCCGTAGCCCTGGATGCAGACGACCTTGTCCGTGTTGACCATCTTCTTGTACATGGAAAGCCCCTGCTGGACGTTGTAGGCCGTGTCCTGGAGGTTGAATTCGAGTGGGCGGCCGTCGATGCCGCCGTTGTCGTTGATGTACTTGACCCCGCCCTTGAGCCCTTCGGCATAGGGTACGCCCACGGAAGAAGTGGGACCGGACAGATCGATGAGACCGCCCACCTTGATGGGCGAAGCGTCTTTGTTTGCGGTTTCTGCCGGTTTCTGTTCCTCGCCTCCGCAGCCAAACAGCATCAGCCCGGCAAGAAGCATGATACAAGCCGCAGTTATGATTTTACCAACCCTCATTTCGAACTCCTAAGGGATTTAAGGTTTACACGCTCCCTCACTGCGAGGAACCGTCGTTTCTATCTTGACCCGCTCCGAAGATGCGGGATTGAGCTCCATGCCGCCCCTAATGCGCAAAGGGGTACAGCTTCCAGTACGCCTTCACCAACCGCCACCGATGGGCCAGCCCTTCCGGCTCGAATATCAGGAACAGGATGAGCACCAGACCGAACACGCCTTCGCGCAGTGCCACGATATACTGGGCGATATCCGGGATGAAGGCATTCAGGACATTGGCGAGCATGTTGAGCACCTCGGGTAGCAGCACGATGAAGACGGCCCCGAAGACCGATCCGATGACCGATCCCAGTCCGCCGATGATGATCATGGCCAGGTAGGAAATGGACAGGCCGATGTTGAACTGCTCGGCGGAAATGTACCCCGTGTAGTGACCCCACAGCCCGCCGGCCACGCCCGCCAGAAACGAGCTGACGCCAAAGGCGATGAGTTTGTACCAGAACAGGTTCACGCCCACGATCTCGGCGGAAAGATAAAAGTCCCGGATGGAAACGAACGCCCGGCCATACTTGCTGCGCATGATGTTGGAGACCATGATCAGGCTTGCCGCCGCAAAGGTGAAAAGCAGGAAGTACATCCGCATCTCTGTATCAAAGGAAAACCCGAATATCTTCGGCGGTTCGAGAAGCAGACCGTTGGAGCCGCCCGTGAGAGCCCCTCCGTGCAGGAACACGTACTCCAGCACCAACTGGGCAGCCAGAGTGGCGATAGCCAGATAGATACCCTTGAGCCTGAGAGACGGAACGCCGAAGACCATGCCGACCATGGCCGTGATCAGCCCGCCGGTCAGGATGGCCAGGGGGAAGGGCACGCCGTGCAGGGAACACTGCCCTGCGGCATACGCCCCCACGCCGATGAACGCGCCGTGGCCCAGCGATATCTGGCCGCAAACGCCGGTCAGCAGATTGAGGGAGACCGCGCCGATGACCGAAATGAAAATCAGGTTCATGATCGAGATCATGTGGGTTCCGAGGGTCAGGGGCAGCAGGCACAAGGCCGCCAGGAACAGCCCTACCATGGTTTTCTGGAACCCGGACGGGAATATCTGGGCTTCGCCGCGATAGGAGGTGAAGAAGAGACCGCATTTGCCTTGCATGACTAGACCCTCTCGATCTCTTTGGTCCCGAACAGACCATAGGGTTTGATCATCAGGATGACGACCAGAATGATGAAGGCCGCGACCTCGCGGAAGCCGCCCAGGCCGAGCAGTTGCCGGGCCGCACCGTCACAGACGTTTTCCAGGACGCCGATGATCAGACCGCCGAGCGCCGCGCCGAGCAGGGAATCCAGGCCGCCGAGAATGACCGCCGGAAAGACCTTGAGGCCGAGGTGGCCGATATGGGAGTTGATGCCGTTGATGTTGCCCAGGATCACGCCGCCCACGGCGGACACCACGCAGGCAATGCACCAGCTCATGGCAAAGATGTTCTTGATGCCGATGCCCATGGACTGGGCGGCCTGCTGGTCAAAGGCCGTGGCCCGCATGGCGATGCCGGTGCGCGAATACTTGAAAAAGACCGAGAAGATGGCGAACAGGACCGCGGACAGCGCAAAGGCCGCAATGTAGACCGGGGCCACGGGCAGCCCCGCGATCATGATCGGTTCCGAGGGCAAAACCTGGGGGTAGACCTTGATCTGGGTACCCCAGAAAAGCTGCACCAGGGACTTGAGCACCGAACTCATGCCCACGGTGACCATGATGACCGAGATGTGCTCCTCGCCGATGAGCGGCCTGAGTATCATGCGCTCGATGGCCAGGCCGAGCAGGACCGAGAAGACCAGGGTGATCAGGAAGGCCCAGATGAACGGGATGTGCAGCTGGACCGTGAGGGCGAAGCAGATATATGCCCCGACCATGACCAGCTCACCCTGGGCAAAGTTCACGACCTTGGTTGCCTTGTAGATGATGACGAACCCGAGGGCCACCAGAGAATAAATGCCGCCGACCACCAGGCCGTTGACGATGAGTTGCAGGTAATATTCCACTTAAGCCTCCATGTCCTCGATGCGGATGTCGCCGCATATCTGTCGCACCCGGCCGTCCTGGTAGGTGATCTCGGTTTCCAGATTCAGGGCGCAGGCATCGGTATACAGCGCGTTGATGAGCGAACCATACCGCTCGCTGATGGTCGTGCGCCGGACCTTGCGCGTTCGGGTCAGTTCTCCGTCGTCCGGGTCCAGTTCCTTGTAGAGCAGGCAGAACCGTTGAATCCGCGTTGCTTCGGGCAGTGTCTCGTTGGTCTTGGCAATCTCCCGCTTGACCAATGCATAGACCTCGTCCTTGGCGGCCAGATCCTGATAGGTGGTGTAGGTGATCATCTGGGTCTCGGCCCAGTGTCCCACGATGGCCATGTCGATGCACAGAATGGCCGTGACATGGTCCCGTCCGTTGCCCAGGATCACGGATTCACGCAGGAACGGCGAGAATTTGACCTTGTTTTCCAGGAACTGCGGCGAGAACTGGGTTCCATCGTTGAGATGCATGACATCCTTCAGCCGGTCGATGACCACCAGACGCCCGTTTCCGTCGAAATAACCGGCGTCGCCCGAGAGCAGCCAGCCGTCCTCGGTCACGGTCTCCCTGGTGGCCCCCTCATTCTTGTAATAGCCGAGGAATACCGCCGGGGAACGGGAAAGGATCTCGCCCTCGTCCGATATCCTGACCTCGGTCTCCGGGATGGGTGCGCCCACTGAGGTAAAATCGACCTCTCCTTCCTTGTGGATACAGGAAATGCCTGCGATTTCGGTCTGCCCGTAAATCTGCTTGAGCTTCACGCCCAGGGCGTGGAAGAAGCGGAAGATGTCCGGTCCCAATGCAGCCCCGCCCGTGGTGGCGCTGCGCATACGGGAAAAGCCGAGCCGGTCTCGCAGGGCGCGGAACAGCCCCTGATCGGCAACGAAGTACTTGAATTTCAACCAGGCGGATGGGGTTTTTCCCGCAAACACCGTGTCCACGTACTCGTAACCGATGGGCAGGAAAAGATTGTAGAGAAACCGCTTGAGCGGAGTGGTCTCCATGATGTCTCCCGCCACCTTGGCGGCGATGGATTCATACACCCGCGGCGGGGAGAAGATGAAATGCGGGCCGATCTCCCGCGAATCGGCAGAAGCCGTGGCCGGGGTCTCGGGGAAATTGACGCAGAACCCGAACAGCAGGGCCGAAGCCACGGCCATCATCTGCTCGCCCATCCAGGCCAGGGGCAGGAAGGAGACAAACTCGTCCGTGGCCGACTTGGGATCATGCTGACCCAGATTGTGGGCCATGGAGAGCAGGTTCTTATGCGAAAGCATGGCCAGTTTGGGGCGACCGGTGGTGCCCGACGTGGTGGCGATGAGACACGGATCTTCGGGCTTGATCAGGCGGGTCAGTTCACGGAACCGGGAAATGCAGTCCTTGCATTTTTCGCGGCCCAGACGACGTATCGCCTTAAAGCTCTTCAGCCCTGGGACTTCGGCCTCGTAAGCCTTCAGCCCTTTGGAATCGTGGTAAATAATGTACTCAAGGCTGGGCAGGTTGTCGCGGAAGGAGAGCATCTTGTCCACCTGCTCCTGATCCTCGGCCACCACCAGCTTGCACTCCGACAGTGCGAAAATGTATTCGATTTCCTCTGCGGGCGAGTCCTGATACAGCCCCAAAGCCATGCCGCCCAGGGCCTGGATGGCAAGCTCGGCCCAGATCCATTCCGGACGGTTGTTGCCTATGAGGATGACGATGTCGCCCCGCGTAAGGCCCAGCGCTTCAAGGCCGCAGGCAAACTCCGCAGCGGTGCGCAGGCTGTCCTGCCAGGTGAACGGTTGCCAGACCCCCCACTCCTTCTCGCGAAGAGCGGTCTTCTGAGCGCGCTCCTCGGCCTGCTTGACGAGCAGCCGGGGCAACGTGGTCTTGTATGGTTTTGCCATGAAAATTCCTTTATTTTATCTCGGCTGACAGCCGGGCCTTCCTGTTTCCTATCTCCCTGTGAATGCGGCGTCTTCGGTGCCCAGATAGGCAGCGATGACGTCCTTGTCCGCCTGCACCTCGTCCGGCGTGCCCTCGGCGATCTTGGAGCCGAAGTCGATGACCACGACCTTGTCGGAGATGTCCATGACAACCCCCATGTCGTGCTCGACCAACAGGACGGTGACGCCCCATTCTTCGGCAATGTCCAGGATATATCGGGCCATGTCCTCGGTTTCTTCGAGGTTCATGCCTGCCATGGGTTCATCCAGGAGGATGAGCTTGGGCTCGGCGGCCAGTGCGCGTCCAAGTTCCACCCTTTTCTGCACTCCGTAGGGAAGGCGTCCCGCGTGTTGGTGCCGGTAGGGTGAAAGGTTGAGAAAGTCGATGACATCCTCCACGCGGCGGCGGTGCTTTTGTTCGGTACGAACCGCCTTGCCGAAATAGAAGATGGAGGAGAGCAGCCCGTAATTGATCTGGCTGTGCCGACCGACCATCAGGTTGTCCAGGACGGACAAGCCCTTGAACAGGGCAATGTTCTGGAATGTCCGGGAAAGTCCCAACTCCGTGCGTTTGTGCGCGGGCAGGGACAGCAGACATTCGCCGTCCAGGGAAATGGAGCATGGGCCACCGGCCCCGCCATCGGGGATGTAGCGACCGCTGATACAGTTGAGCATGGAGGTTTTTCCGGCACCGTTGGGACCGATGAGGGACGCGATGGTCCCCTGTTCAACGGCGAAGGACACCCCCATAAGGGCGGCTATGCCCTTGAAGGTGAGTGTTACGTCACTGACGTCGAGATATGCCATAATCCTGCAATTATGGTTAAGGACACACCGTCCCAAGCGACGTTGCACGGCCGGTCGGTGAATACGCTAACACCGCCCCGGTCCATATGCTATCGAATCGGCGGATGAGCCCTTAGGTCCATTCTCCCACGAAATCTTCGGGAGTGACCAGTTTGTAGCCCCGATCCCTGAGCGCCGTAGCGACAGTGGACGGGTCTTCGGTATCTATGCGGACGACAACTATTCTGCGTCCGTTAAAGAAGAAGGTGCCGGTGGAGATGATGGACATCTTCATGTTGGCGATGACGCCGGCGACTTCGTAAAGCACGCCTGAACGGTCCTCGACCTCAAGGGTCAGCCGGCTGCCGCCCTCACGATATCCCATCTCTTCGGCCAAAACGTCGAGCATGACGTTTCGATTTATATACCCGATAAGCTCTCCGGCATCGCCGACCACGGCCAGTCCGGCCAGGTTCATTTCGAACATCATGTCGGCCGCGCCCTCGATTTCGGTCTCCGGGGCCACGGTCTTGATGTCCGTGCGATAGATCTTTTCCACGGTGAGCTTGCTCATCAGGTAGTTGATCTCGTGTTTTTCAAGGGAGGTCATGATGCTGGGCAGGGCTGCGGAGATGTCTTCCTTGCGCACGTAGCCGACCAGCTTGCCGTCGTCGTTCACCACCAGGAGCATCCAGAGCTTGCTGTCCTCCAGCTGCTTCTGGGCGTCTTTGACCAGAGTGTGGGGGGTGACTGTGACGAAGTCGCGAAGCATTTTCAGTCCAACGTACATGAATTCCTCCTTGGCAGTGGCCGCATGGGCACTCTCTGTTAGCCTCAAATGACATATATTCGTTCAGGGTGGATACACGTTTTCATTGAGCGGCGCAATTCCGACCATGAACGGCATATCCTGCCGACGGCATCCCTAAAAACCTGTTTTTGAACCGCAAGTCAATACTCGAACAGGTGTTTGCGACAAAATACTCTTTCGTCCAGGCTTATTTGCCCCTTCGCAGGGACGTTTGACAGCCACCAAAACGGCCATTTCCCTCCTGCCGGACAGAGAACGCCCTTACTTTTCTTGATTATCTCCCCATGTTACAATAGTAAATAAGAAGCGCAATCTGCCACTGCCTCGCCGCCACAGCTGCACTCAGTGACCGATACGGAACGAACTCTGTTGACGAAGGAGATCCACATGGTTCTCAGGAATACCCACACAAAAAGTGTCAAGGCGGCACAAAGAGAAGACCAAAAAGTCATCCAGAAGGCGATGAACCTCTTTTTCCTGCTCTTCCTCCTGGTAGGCTTTGTTCTGGGCGGCGGCGCAGCGGTCCTCTACTACTTTGACATCAATTCCTTCCTGAAGGAACTCAAGACGCTCGAATTCCATTCCCTGGAACTCCAGGGGACAGCGATCACGGAGGAGCTTAACCATATATCCGGTGACGTCCTGTTTCTTGCCAAGCAAAACGAGTTGATACTCCTTCTCGGCTCCGGCAGCGAGGAACAGATCAAGGCCATGCAACTCGAGTACGTCCGTCTTGCAGAGAGTAAAAAAGTCTACGACCAAATCCGCTATCTGGACGCCACCGGAATGGAGCGGGTCCGCGTCAATGACCGGGATGGGCAGATTGAGACGGTTCCTGCGAATCAACTGCAGAACAAGGGAGACAGGTACTACTTCAAGGAATGCTTCGCCCTCGGGGACCGGGACATTTTCATTTCCCCGCTCGACCTCAACATCGAAAACGGCCAGGTGGAGCACCCCTTGACGCCGATGATGCGGTTCGGAACCCCGGTATTCGACTCCGCCGGCAACAAAAGGGGCATAGTCCTGATCAACTATACTGCAAAAACACTGCTGAAGCGAATCATCCACTCCGGGATTGCGTCAGAAGGGACCAAGATGCTCATGAATCAAAGCGGCTACTGGCTGCTCCACCCCGACGAAAGCAGGGAATGGGGATTCATGTTCAAGGGCCGGGAAAAAGACTCCTTTGCCGAGGACTACCCTGACGAGTGGCAGCGGATTACGGCCACCCAACAAGGACAAATCTCCACTGACAACGGTTTGTTCACATACAAAAAGATCTACCCCCTGGCTGAAGGGCGGTCCTTCAGCACGAGCCTAAACCCGCAAGTTGACGGAGGTTCAGCAGATGACGCCCGGAGAGGATACTACTGGATACTGCTGTCCCATATCCGGCCTGAAATCCTCAACGGCTACACACATTCCCTTCTTTTCAGGCTGTTCATGGGGGGAGGTGCCCTGTTCATGGTGGTCGCCTTCGGGGCATGGCACCTGGCATTGGCCATCTCCCGCCGTCGGATGTACCAGGCCCAACTGATCGCCCTGGCCCTGTACGACCCCCTGACCGGCCTGCCCAACCGCAAGCTGTTCTTTGACCGGCTGACCGCAGGCATCGCCAACGCCAGGCGCTATGATCGCAAACTCGCCCTGCTCTACATCGACCTGGACGGCTTCAAGGAGGTCAACGACACCAAGGGGCACCAGGCAGGCGACGAACTGCTGATCAAGGTGAGCGGGACCTTGTCCACCTCCGTCAGGAGCACCGACACCGTGGCCCGGCTCGGCGGTGATGAATTCGCGATCATCCTGAGTGAGGTTCACAACGTGGAGGAAGCGGCCCGGGTGGGTGAAAAGATCGTCCGAGAACTGTGCCGTTCCTTTGACCTGAAAGCAGGCACGGTGGAGATCGGAGGCAGCATCGGCGTGGCTGTTTTCCCGGATCACGAAGACACGGAAAACGAGCTCCTGAAGAGCGCGGACCAGGCCATGTACGAATCCAAATCCAAAGGAAAAAACACCTGCACCGTGGCCAGCGCCCGCAGTCGCAAAGCATAACCGGACAAAAAAGACACGGCCCCGCCGAAACGGTTGGTCCCGGATTCTCAGCCGCCCATCTTGTAGAACAGGCTGGCCTGGGTGCAGCAGCCGGACAGGCCCAGCGCCTTGTAGACCCGGTCCATGCATATGGCCTCACGCACGACCGAAGCCAGATGGTCCAGGGCGTCCTCCAGGTCGAAGGTGGTCTGGATCTCTTCCAGGGGCGAGAGTCCCTTGTCCATACGCAACTGGTCGATGAACCAGCGCCGGAAACCGTCCGCGTCGAACAGCCCGTGCAGGTAGGTGCCCAGCACCCGGTTGTCGGCCCGCATGTATCCCATCGGCTCACCCGCATTGTCGCGCAGGGCCACGCGCAGGGAGTCGGAGAGCGGCTCTGTCCTGCCGTGATGAATTTCATAACCGTGCACGGACCGGCCCGAAGCGGAGTGCACGCCCCAGGTGCGGGTCAGGGTCTTTTCCGGGGCCAGGGCGGTCTGCACCGGCAGCAGGCCGAAGCCTTCCACGCGGGTGGTCTCGGACTCCAGTCCAAAGGGATCGTCAACGGTCTGGCCGAGCATCTGGAAACCGCCGCAGATACCCACGATACGGGTCCGGTGACCGTCACCCGCCAACTCGCGCAGGACCGCAGCCATGCCCATGCCTTTCAAAACACGCATGTCCGGCACCGTGGACTTGGAGCCGGGGATGATGACCGCATCCGGGATACCCACGTCGCGTGCATCGGAGACCACACGCACCTTCACGTCCGGTTCAGCGTAGAGCGGGTCGATGTCGTTGAAATTGGAGATGCGCGGCAGATCAAGGACCACTATCTCCACACACTGCTCGTCGGGAAACTTGTTCGATTCCGGCCTGAACCCGTCCTTGAAGGAGACCGAGTCCTCCTCGGGCAGTCCCAGGGAATGGATATACGGCACCGTGCCCATGACCGGCTTGCCCGTATGCTCGAACATCTGGCCAAAGGCCGGGTCCAGCAGCGAGGCGTCCCCCCTGAACCGGTTGATGATTAAGCCCTCCACCATGTTCCGTTCCGCGGGCGTGAGCAGGTTCATGGTCCCGACCATGGAAGCGAACACGCCGCCCCGGTCAATATCGCCGGTCAGCAGGACGCGGGCGTCCGCATACTCGGCCATGGCCATGTTCACGATGTCGTGGTGCTTCAGGTTCACTTCGGCCGGACTGCCCGCCCCTTCAAGAACCATGATGTCATATTCGTTGGCCAGGGAATCGTAGGCAGCCTTGACCGCTTCAAAGGCACGGGGTTTGTATTCCACATATTCGCGCACGGCCATGTTGCCCACGGGCTGGCCCATGACGATGACCTGGGAACCGGTGTCCGAGCCGGGCTTGAGCAGCACCGGGTTCATACGCACATCGGGCTTGAGGCGGCAGGCCATGGCCTGAGTCACCTGAGCGCGCCCCATCTCCCCGCCCTGGTCCGTGACGTAGGAATTGAGGGACATGTTCTGCGCCTTGAACGGGGCCACGTTGTACCCGTCCTGCAAGAAAATGCGACAAAAGGCCGCGGCCAGCACGGATTTGCCCGCATTGGAGCTGGTGCCCTGGATCATCAGGGCGGGCGTCTTCCTGGTACGGGTGACCAGCGGGGCGCGAGCCGTGCCGCTGACCGCCTCCATGGCCCGTATCAGCCGCTCGTTGTCGTCCTTGTCCCGCACGGCCACCCTGAACCAGTTGTCGTCCAGGCCGGTGTAATTGCCGCACAGCCGGATACCGATTCGGTGCTCGGCCAGGAGCCGGTCGCGCAGCCAGACCGCGTCACGACCGATCCGTTCCATGCGGCAGAACAGATAATTGGCCGTGCCGGGAAAAACCCTGATGCCGGGTACCTGGCGCAACCCGGCGGCCAGACCTTCACGCAACAGGCTGGTCTGCTCGCGGGTATGGACCGCATACTGCGTGTCCTTGAGGCAGCGCACCCCGACCTTCTGCGCCAGGGCATTCACGGACCAAGCGGGCATACGCTGCCTGATGCGCAAGATGATGTCCGGGTCCGCAAAGGCCAGGCCGAGCCGGATGCCGGGAATGGCATAGAATTTGGTCAGGGAAAGGACCGTGATCACGTTGGCAGGCCGGTCACGCACGAGCCGGTCCGCATCCTGGGGCAGGAAATCGGCAAAGGACTCGTCCACCACAAAGAGCGACTGCGGAAACATGGCCGCCACTTCGCGCAGGTCGCTGGCGGACACCAGGGTACCGGTGGGATTGTTCGGGCTGCACAGAAACACGATGGACGGCGTGGTCAGCAGCGACCCCATGGCCGGGAAATCCACCTGGAAATCCTCGCTCATGCCCGCCTCGACAACAGACAGGCGGTGCGCCTTGCAGGCACGGGCATAATCCACATAGGTGGGCGAAGGAATAATGGCCTGGCGGTGCCGTCCCATGCCCGCGATGGCGAAAAGCAGTTCGGACGCGCCGTTGCCGGCCACCACCTGCGTGGGCCAGACCTTGTACTTTTCCGAGGCGGCCATGATCAGGTCGTGGCTCTCAGGGTCCGGGTACGAATCAACGGATTGCAGCGCCTGCCCCACCACCTGCCCCAGCCACGGCGGCGGTCCGAGCGGGTTCACGTTGGCGGAAAAATCGAGAATCTCCTCGGGCGAACACCCGGCGGTCTCGGCCATGCGCCGCACGTTCCCGCCATGAGCGAATTTCTGTTCATCCAGGATATCGGGAATCCCCGCAAATAGACTCTGCTTCGCCATGAAAAATCGCCATCCGCGCTTCAAGTCTAGAGAAATTCAAGACTTCTGAATTAAATACGCGGAAAGCGTTCGGGTGTCCACTTCAGGAAGACAAAAAAACCGCCCCCAAAAGAGGCGGCCGCAATCATTCCGTGAATGCCCGGGCCGACTCGGGGCCATGCCGATGAAAACGATCCGCAACACGTTCGGACCCGACGGACAGCGTCATAGCCTCGCCCCACCGAGAAGCTCTCCCCCAACGCGCAACCTACCTGCGCCATTGCTTTCCCCGAAACATCAGGGTAATAGTATAGGGCTTCCCGGTGTCGGACTGGCCCTTTCACCCTGCGAGAGCATGCGAACAATACTTGCCTTCATCCTCACGATCCTGCTTCTTCCGACAGTTTCACTGGCGGCCGAAGAAGCCGCGTATCCCATTGAGAACCCATACAAAGCCACGGTTTATGGAACACCTTCCGGCATCAGTTATGTCTTCGAGAATCCCGTGCGGCCCGAAGTTCGCGCCATACGCATCGAAGACCGCCAGACACCTGAGGTCTTCTCCTACACCCGGGACATGTTCTTCACCACGGCCCTGCAAGACACCCCTGCCCCGCTGATCTTTGTCATCGCCGGCACCGGTGCGGAGCACAATTCCTCCAAAATGGCCTTCCTGACCCAGGTCTTCTTTGAAGCCGGGTTCCATGTGGTGGCCCTGTCTTCTCCGACCCACATGAATTTCGTTGTCAGCGCCTCCGAGCACGGCGTGCCGGGCTACGTGCCCTTTGATGTGGCCGACCTCAACCGGGTCATGCGCTGGGTCAAGGAGGAAGTCGAAAAGGAATGCACGGTCACCGGCTATTCCCTGACCGGGTACAGCCTCGGCGCCCTGCACTCGGCCTTCCTGGCCCAGATGGACGAAGAACAGAAAACCTTCAATTTCCAGAAAGTGCTGATGATCAACCCGCCCGTGTCGCTCTACCGGTCCGTCACCCGCCTGGACTCCTGGCTGACCAGCGAGAATCTCGGCCAGGTCACGGTGCATCAGCAGATCGAACAATTCATCGACAGATTCTCCGAATATTACCTGAAAGCGGACGTCACCGATCTGGACGACGAATTCCTCTACGAGATGATCACGAACATGAACCTCAATGAACGGGATCTGAAAACGCTCATCGGAGCCGCCTTCCGGGTGTCCTCGGCATCCATGATCTTCACCTCGGACGTCTGCCTGCAAGCAGAGTACCTGGTTCCGCCCCAAGACTACCCGCTCAAGACCAGCAGCCCGCTCATGCCCTACGCCCAACAGGCATTCAACATCAGCTTCGAGAACTATCTGGACGAGTACCTTGTGCCGTTCCTGCAATACATGGACCCGGGTATGGACCACGACACAGTGGTCCGACAGAGCAGCCTGGAAGCCATCCGTCCCTATCTTGAACAATCGGACAAGATCATGGTCGTGGGCAACCGGGACGATGTCATCCTGGACCAAGGGGACGTACGCTTCCTTGAAGAGGTCTTTGGCGACCGTGCCCAGCTCTTTCCCCACGGCGGGCATTGCGGCAACCTGATGTTCCCGGCCTTTGTCCAGGCCATGGTCGAAAAGATCGGGAAGGTCCAACCATGACCCGGCGCGTCCTCATCCCCTTGCTGCTCCTGGCCGCCATGCTCGTCGGGGCCTGCGGCCCCAAGGTTGTGGACGTGACCGACCCGACGGCGAACCTGGAACCTGCAAAATTCAAGACCTCGGTCCACCGATGGCCTCAGAAGAACGCTCCTGAACTGCGTTTTCTCGAAGTCTACGATCCGTGGGAGCCCATGAACCGCAACCTGTACGAGGTCAACGCCACCCTGGACAAGTACGTCATGTACCCTGCGGCCAACGTGTACAAGGCCGTCATTCCCGCGCCGATACGCACCGGAGTGGACAACGTCATCAACAACATCAACGAGGTGCCGGTCTTTTTCAACTGCCTGTTGCAGTTTCGGATGAAAAAGGCGGCCATCACCTTTTCCCGTTTCCTGATCAACACGACCTTCGGCCTGGGCGGCACCATGGACCTGGCATCTGACAACAAATCCTACCCGCGCCAACACGAGGACGTGGGCCAGACCCTGGGCCACTGGGGCGTGGGCAACGGCCCGTACTTCGTCATGCCCGTCATGGGACCGTCCAACCTGCGCGACACCGCCGGTTTCGGCGGCGACATCCTGCTGCTGTATATCGAGATGGAATTAATATACCAATCCGCCGGCATGGACGACGCCACCCTCCTGGACCTGTCGAGCCTGGCCATCCGCGGCCTCAACCTGCGCGCCAACACCGCCTTCAGCTACCACTCCACCGGCTCCCCCTTCGAATACGAAATGGTCCGGTTCATCTATACGAAGAAACGGGAGCTGGACATCAAGCGGTAAGGGCGGGGACGAAACAGGAAAGCCTGCTGATCACAAAAAAAGCCGCCCAAATGGGCGGCTTTTTCATTGCGCAAACATTATGAGTAAAAATAAATATTGTGTCCCCATATTTCCCCCGGCTATATGTTTCATGCACCGAGAACAAGCCCCCCCCGAGCATTACACTTGAAGATTTGTTCTTGCATTAGCGGCCGCAACAGTTATTGCAAACGCCGCAACCATGGCATGGACACTTATATAGATTTTTTTATTAAAATAAAACGTCAACCACCTAACGATTTTCCAATCCATTCTCAACACGTTTCTTCCGAATGGAATCCTGATTGTCGACTATATGTTTTTTTAACTTTTCCACTCCAGACAATACCGATTCATAAACTTCTTCATTTTTATCTTTATCAAGGAAATAATCGGGATTATTGTTGTGCCATTGAACGGCTTCATCAATAGTCGCGATCCATTCGTCAATGTCGCCCCCAATATATTCATTCAAGGGTGTCCCAACGGAATACATTAAAGAGGAGAACAGAGCAGGGTCTTCCGACGGCTTGAGCGAAGGATTGGCTTGCAAATAAGCCCTGTAACGGATTTGTCCTACATAAAACCACTTAACTCCCTCCTGCTTCTTTCCCTCCGAAAACAATTTGGCTGCGAGTGTAAAATAATTTGCAGGGTGTCCTTTGACCAGCGCACTTTCCACTTCCGAAGCACTCATGTCCGATAGTTCTGAAGGTTTCACAATGGAATCTGAACTCAGTTTTTTCTTCGCAGAAGTGCAACCGACAACAAAGAGACAAATTAAAATCAAGATAAATTGTTTCATCTATAATCCCCGGATAATAGTATTGAATCAAATCCTCCGAGCATTACACTTGGAGGAATTGTTTTTGCGTTAAAGGGTTCAATATTTACGGAAAACGTCTTGGATTGAACAACATGCTCCCAGTTCATTTACCGAGCATATAATTGTCTGCGCTCCAAGCCAATTCACTCGCCAGCTTCGACTATCCTTTGATCATTCTCGAATCGCTAGAGATGTTGTTGGCATACAGGCCTCCTCCAGCGCGTATCGTTATAAGAATCGCGTTTATTGATACTTAGCCGCAAATCTTCTCGACTCGATCTAGTTGAACATCGTGCCTATGCGGTTGAACCTGATATCCGTGACAGAGGCCCAGGACCAGTAGATGACCAGGGCCTTGCCCACGATCTTCTGGCGTTTGACCGGACCCCACCAGCGGGAGTCGTAGGAGCCTTCGCGGTTGTCGCCCATCATGAAGTACCGGCCTTCGGGGATGACCACAGGACCGAAATTGTCGCGGATGGGCAGGGTGTCCGCCTTGGTGTGCCGGACATACGGTTCGTCAATGGGCTGGCCGTTGATGTAGACCACCTTGTTGCGCACTTCCAGGGTCTCGCCGGGCAGGCCGATGACGCGCTTGATGAAATCCTTGGTCTCGTCTTCCGGGAACTTGAACACCATGATGTCGCCCCGCTCGGGATCGCCGGTCTTCATCAACACCCTGCCGTCCGTGGTGTCGAGCCAGAGGTTGGAAGGCAGCCGCATGTCATAGGCGAACTTGGTCACCAGCAGGTGGTCGCCGATCTGGAGGGTGTCGAGCATGGAACCGGACGGAATCTTGAAGGCCTGGACCACGAAGGCGCGGATAAAAAAAGCCAGAAGCAAGGCCACCACCACGGCCTCGAAGGTGTCGCGGAACGATTTGAGTGAACTTTGAGTCATGAGTTTCCTTGGGAATATATGCGGGCGATTATTCTTCGTCTGCTTTGAGTACGGACAGGAATGCTTCCTGCGGGATTTCCACGTTGCCCATGCGACGCATGCGCTTCTTACCTTCTTTCTGTTTTTCAAGCAACTTGCGCTTACGGGAGATGTCGCCGCCGTAGCACTTGGCAGTGACGTCCTTGCGGAACGGAGCATTGCGTTCCTTGGCCACGACCTTGCTGCCGATGGCGGCCTGGATGACCACCTCGAACATCTGGCGCGGGATGCTGCGCTTGAGCTTGAGCGCCAGGGACCGGCCGATGCGGGCGGAATTCTCGCGGTGCACGATGCTGGAAAACGCGTCCACAGGATCACCGTTGATCAGGATGTCCAGACGGACCAGATCGGCCTGGCGATAGTCGATGATCTCGTAATCGAGAGACGCATACCCCTTGGTGGAGGATTTGAGCTTGTCGAAGAAATCGTACATGACCTCGGCAAACGGGATCTCATAGGTGATGACCACGCGCTTGGAGGTGATGTACGCCATGTTCTTCTGGATGCCGCGCTTCTCCTCGCACAGGGCCAGGACCGCGCCCACATACTCGTTGGGCACATGCACTTCAAGCCGCACATACGGCTCACGGATCGCCTTGATCTTGCTGGGATCGGGCAGCTTGGACGGGTTGTCGATGGTGAACGCCACGTCATCATTGCCCACCACCTCGTAAATGACCGACGGAGCCGTGGTAATCAGTTTGGCCTCGAACTCGCGTTCCAGCCGTTCCTGAATGATCTCAATATGCAGCAGCCCCAGAAAACCGCAGCGGAACCCGAAACCCAGGGCCTGGGATGTCTCCGGCTCGTAGCTGAAGGCCGCATCGTTGAGCTGGAGCTTTTCCAGCGCCGCCTTCAGGGTCTCGTACTCGTTTGGTTCGATGGGATACAGGCCGGAGAAGACCATGGCCTTGACCGGCTTGAAGCCCGGATACGGCTGGGTCACCGGTCTCTCGGCATTGGTGATGGTGTCGCCAACGGGCGCATCGCCCAGTTCCTTCATGGAGGCGCACAGAAACCCGACCTCGCCCGGCCCCATCTCCTTGATGTCCACGGCCTCGGGCATGAACGCACCGAGCCGGGTGACCTCGAAGTTCTTGCCGCTGGAGAATATCTTGATGCGGGTGCCCTTTTTCAGGGTACCGTCGATGATGCGGAAGAGCACGACCACGCCCTGATACGAGTCGTACCAGGAATCGAAGATGAGTGCCTTGAGCGGCGCATCCGGGTCGCCGTTGGGCGCAGGAAGCAAAGTAATGACCGCGTCCAGGACCTCCTGCACGTTCAGGCCGGTCTTGGCCGAAACCATGATCGGGTGCGAACAGTCCAGGCCGATGATGTCCTCGATCTCGCGGCTGACCCGCTCGGGTTCGGCGCTGGGCAGGTCGATCTTGTTGAGCACCGGCAGCACTTCCAGGTCGTTGTCCAGGGCCAGGTACACGTTGGCCAGGGTCTGGGCCTCCACGCCCTGGGTGGAATCGACCACCAGAAGCGCGCCCTCGCAGGCGGCCAGGGACCGCGAGACTTCATAGGAGAAGTCCACGTGACCGGGCGTGTCGATGAGATTCAGGATGTACTTCTTGCCATCGTGATCGGTATACGGGATGCGCACGGTTTGCGCCTTGATGGTGATGCCGCGCTCCCGCTCCAGGTCCATCTTGTCGAGGTACTGTTCCTTTTTATCGCGATCACCGACCATGCCGGTAATCTCAAGGATGCGGTCCGCCAAAGTAGACTTGCCGTGGTCGATGTGGGCAATAATGCTGAAATTGCGTATTTTATCGATCTTGCTCATGATTTCCAATTGCTATCATATTATTCCGCCGGACAGGGGCAAAGACCCCTCTTCCAGGCACAGGAAGGTCTTGTAAGGTATTTGAGGGTGGTTGTCTAATATATATGGGCACAGGAAAAGCGACGTCTTGTCGAGGTCGCCTTGAAGTGCTAAACTGCCGATGCTTGAAAAACCCATGCCCGGACCACAGGGAAGGGGGACCGGGCCTGACGTACAAGGAGTCTTCGTTATGACAGCAAGCAAGGAGATCATGGCTGACTTGCTGGCAGAGGCCGACGTGGTGGTCGACGGCAACGATCCCTGGGACATCCGCGTCAAGGACGAACGATTGTTTCACGACATCCTGCTCAGGAAAAATCTGGGCCTGGGCGAGGGGTACATGCGCGGCTGGTGGGAGTGCGAGCGCGTGGACGAACTCATCTGCCGCGTGCTGAAATCCGGCACGGCAGACCGCATCCGTGGATGCTGGCGCATGCTCATGCGCGCCCTGCCCGCAGTGCTCCTCAACCTTCAAGACCTGTCGCGCGCCAGGATCGTTGCCGAACGCCACTACGACCTGGGCAACGATCTCTTCCAAGGGTTTCTCGACCCTTACATGCAGTACAGCTGCGCGTATTTTAAAGACATGGACGGCAGCCCGGACACCCAGCGCGACGAAGAGGTGGCCGATGCCCTGGCCTGGGCGCAACAGGCCAAGATGCGGCTGATCTGCGAGAAGCTCAAACTCGGCCCAGGCGACACGGTGCTGGACATCGGCTGCGGATGGGGCGGGCTGGCCCGCTTCATGGCCGAAGAGTATGGCTGCACCGTGACGGGCGTGAACATCTCAAGACAGCAGATCGCGTTCGCCCGCGAGTTCTGCGCCGGGCTGGACGTGCAAATACGCGAACTGGACTACCGGCTGCTGGACGGCTGCTACGACAAGATCGTATCCGTGGGCATGTTCGAGCACGTGGGACCGAAAAACTACCGCACATTCATGCACTCCGCCGCCCGCTGCCTCAAACCCGACGGACTCTTCCTGCTCCATACCATCGGCAGCAACTGCACCGACCTGAACATCGACCCCTGGATCAGCACCTACATCTTCCCGAACGGCTGCCTGCCCTCGGTGGCCCAGATCGGGCGCGCCTCGGAAAAATGGTTCGTGGTGGAGGATCTCCACAACATCGGCCCGGACTACGACCGTACCCTGATGAGCTGGCTGCGCACCTTCCGCCGCGCATGGCCGGACCTGCGAGAACAGTACGACGACCGGTTCCGGCGCATGTGGGAGTATTATCTGCAATCCTGCGCCGGAGCGTTCAGGGCCAGGGACATCCAATTGTGGCAGTTCGTGTTTTCGCCCATCGGGCGGGAGCAGCCCAGTTGCCGCATCGCATGAGGAGGAGGCGCTTGGGCCAGCGCCCCTGAAGGAGACAGGGATGCCGCCTAGGGCGGCGATGGATTGAGAAGCGGCTGCGTTGCAGAGCCCTCGCTGCCGCTCCCCCAACCTTTTTGACGCCCCCAAGCGCCAAACGAAAGAGCTCTCAACGCACAAACAAATGGATTGCTGCGTCAGTTCTACCCAAAACGAAAACGTTCAGATTTTGCGGACCCGGACAGGCTGCGCTGGGCAGTTGATCTCATAAACAATCGACCAAGGAAGAAATTCGGATACCGGACAACCTGGGAAGTCGTTGAGCAACAAGGCCTCAGCTCGGTGTTCAGTTTGGTTTGACAATCAACACGAAGCGACAAAAATAGGCATAAAACGCTTTTCTGCGCTGTGAGCCTGGCCCCGAAGCCAAGAGCCAGTAGGCGGCTTTTGCTGCCCGAAACGATTGTCCACCTTGTGGACTCAATCGGGCCACACTTCGCCGCCCAAGACAGGCTCTAAGCTTCGGGACCAATTGTTCGACTTTGTAAGGGGGGGGTGGATGGTTTGTTATATTTGTTGAAGGGAGGATGTGCGCGCATCCGCGGTGGTGATGAGCGCGTATCCCCTCCAGGGTGGGTTTGGTTGTTTTGTTCGTAGCGCATTCGCGGTGGAAGCTAGGCTCTATATCCTTTTGAAGTGTTGCGCTCTTGCAGCGCCCTACTTTTGTTCAAGGCGACAAAAGTAGGCAAAAACGCCTTTTTTGGGCTGTGATCCTGGAATCGGGACCAAGAGCCTGTAGCGCGGCTCCACTGCCCGGGAAAGAAAGTTCGTGAACGAACGCTTTCCGGGCCACGCTCCGCCGCGCACAACAGGCTCTAAGCCCCGCTTCCAATTGCCCATCGCTGTAGGATGCTTCAAAAACGGCGTGGCGAGTTCGGACACAAAAAAAAGCGGATTGCCCTTCGTCAACCTGGAGCACCTTGGGAGCCAAAGGCTCCCAACAGCGGCTCTCGTCCCCGACCCCCTCCCGCGCAAACCTTCCCCTACGACAGCAAGCCCTCCCG